>JBCBKF010000095.1:0-8684 GCA_038522255.1 Pseudomonadota bacterium | reverse complement strand
CCCAGCACCATCGCCTCGGCAGTAATTAGCGACGAGCAAAGCACCATTTATTTCCTCATTTTGAAAATCTACGAAGTTCTGGAGCTTCTCGTCGTCTCGCTCATCGCCCTTGGCGCTGGATGGCTGGTTCTGATGGGGTTTAATGGCCTTGGATGGTTAGCACGTTCGGAAGGGTTGGCGTCGAAGCTGGTGCTGGGCTTCTTCGGCCTTCTCCTGATCACGGCGTTTACTGGTCTGGCGCTTGCTTTGGTGGCTGTTACCTTTCTCGCTGCAGGCAACCCCGTGGCCGAAGGGGAAAGTGTGCTCCCGGCAATAACATTTGTGCAGGTTCTGGTCAGTCTAGCGGGTCTGCCGATTGTTGCGGCCGCGGCCTATGCTGGTCTTCGGACGGCTCAGACGCTGGGCGCACCGGGAGCCATGACCTACCTAACCGCTCGTTTCTACGATCACCGGGTGTGGATGCTGGCGATTGGCTGGTTTTCGCTCCTGGTTACAGTGCTGATCTTCACGCAAATCCCCGGCCAGTTCCAACCCACGGTGGACGACAATCGGAGCACGGTGAACATCGAGCTGGTGCCGGGCGCGACGCTTGGATCGACCAAGAAAGTGGTCGATGAGGTCGCAGCGCTGCTCTCCAAAGAGCAGGAATTCGATTACGCGCTGGAGAGGATCCGGATCGGCAACGGTACGATCTTTGTCAATCTGCGCGACGACCGCGAACGCACATCGATCGAGTTTGAACGCCAGCTCGCGCCCGTCCTTGCGCAAATCCCCGATGCACGCGTGCGGTTCCGCTCGCAAAGCGGCGGTTTTGGCAGTGGGCGCGACATCACGGTCATGCTTGCCGGGTCCAATCCGGATTTGCTTGATGAAACCGCGACCAATCTGATCGAGGAGATGAAGGGTCTCACCTCGCTTGTTGCTCCGCGGGTAGAGGGCGATCTCAACCGGCCGGAACTGATCATCACGCCGCGTCGGGAAATCGCTGCGGAACTGGGCGTGAGCACGGTTGCGCTCAGCCAGACGATCCGTATCGCGACGCTGGGTGAGATCGAACAGAATGCGGCGCGCTTTTCGCTCTCGGACCGGCAGATCCCGATCAAGGTGAAGCTCAGCGAAGCGGATCGCACCGACATCACCACTATAGAAAACCTGCCGGTTCCAACGCTTGGTGGCGGTACGGTGCCGCTGTCGCGTGTTGCGGATATTTCGTTCGGCTCCGGGCCCACGGTAATTCAGCGCTACAACCAGAACCGCCGCGTTCTGGTCGGCGCCGACCTTGCTGATGGAGTTCTCAAAGGTGCCGCGCAGGAAGAGATCAACGCCCTGCCGACGCTTCAGGACCTGCCGACCGGAGTAATCCGCGACACCGTGGGTGAGGATCAGTGGCAGCAAGAACTGGTGGCGAGCCTCCAGATCGCGATCATCGCGGGCTTCCTGCTCGTCTTTGCCTGTCTGGTGCTGCTTTATAAGCGCTTGATCAGCCCACTTGTGAACATGACCTCGCTTTTGCTCGCACCTTTGGGCGGGATTCTGCTGATCTGGCTCCTGGGTCAGCCGCAATCGATGCCGGTCTATATCGGCATTCTGCTGCTGCTCGGCATTGTCTCGAAAAACTCAATCCTGCTCATCGACTTCGCGATAGAGGAGATGGAGCGCGGCACCGACAAGCTTGCAGCGTTGCTCGAAGCGGGCCACAAACGTGCGCAGCCGATCGTCATGACGACCGTTGCAATGACCGCCGGGATGGTGCCCACAGCGCTATCGCTCACCGGCGATGAGGCCTGGCGCAAGCCGATGGGAATTGTCGTGATCGGCGGCCTGATCATGTCGACGCTGCTCACACTCTTGATCGTGCCTGCAGGTTTCAGCCTGGCGGATGGGTTTGAAAAGCGCGCAGGGCCGTGGCTGCGCAAGCGGATGCTGACGTACAAGCCTGGCGATGACGGCGCTCTTCTACCGGGTGATGAGCCTATAGGCCCCCCAGCGCTGCCCCCGGGTCCGCGCCCAGCCTTGCCGCTCCCGCCGGGGGCGCAGCCGGCCGAGTAACGCTTGGGATCCGCACCACTTGAGCAGCGCCCAACAAGGCTGCGCGTGACCTCACGCGCGTTTTGCGGCACATAGGCTGCGCCATGCATGCGCCGCATCCGCCCCCCAACGATACCCGCCCGCCCTTTGGGGGCGAACCCCTGAGCGAGGATAAAGCGCGGCGGATGCGGTGGAGCGCCACGGGCCTGCTTGCTGTTATGGCCGTTGTCTTCTTCACCACGCACGGCCCAGCCGTGGAGCCGGGCGCGCACCCTGCCTGGGGCTATCTCAACGCCTTTGCCGAAGCTGCGATGGTGGGCGGACTGGCCGACTGGTTTGCAGTGACTGCCTTGTTTCGACACCCGCTCGGCCTGCCAATCCCGCACACCGCAATCATTCCTCAGAACAAGGATCGGATCGCGGAGACCATGGCGGGTTTTCTGCGCCGCAATTTTCTGGTCCCCAGCGTCGTCGCACGGCGGATGTCGGGCATGAATGTGGCCCGCGCAGTGGGCGATTTTCTGGTCGCAGAACCGGATGAGAACGGAGACGACACGCGCTCACGCATCACTGCGGGCGCGGCCGAGATGCTGGCCGAAGTGCTCGAATCGCTCGATCCTGACCGGCTCGGCAATCAGGTACGCTCTGGTCTTGCCGGGCAGTTGCACAAGCTGGACGTGTCTCCCCTTGCCGGCCGAATGCTGGAAAGCATGATGACCGACAAACAGCACCAACCGTTGATCAACGGGTTCATTCGCTGGGCTGGGCTGACGCTGGAGGACAATGAAGACACCATCAAGGACGTAATCCACCGCCGCGCCAATGCGGTCATGCGCTGGACAGGGCTGGATGAGCGGATTTCTTCCAGCGTGCTTGATGGCTTGTACAAACTGCTCGCAGAAGTGCTGGTGGATGCCGATCACCCGATCCGATCCAAGATTGAGGAGGGCCTCAAAAAGCTCGCACAGGACCTTCAACACGATCCCGAAACGCGCGAGCGGGTTGAAGCGATGAAGCGCGAACTGATCGAAAACCCGGCTGTGGGCGATTGGTGGATGGGCGTGTGGGAGCGGATACGCCGGTCGCTGATCACCCGCGCGCGCTCCTCCGACACGCAATTGGGCAGCGATATGCGGAAGGCGCTGATCGATATTGGGCACGCGCTGAAGCAGGATCAACGCCTGCAACAGCAGATCAACCGTTTCGCCCGCCGCACGGCAGCGGGTGTGACCACGCGCTATGGCTCGGAAATCGTCACGCTGGTCTCGGAGACGGTGAAGCGCTGGGACGCGACCACGATCACGGGGCGGATTGAAAACGCGGTGGGGCGCGACCTTCAGTTCATCCGCATCAATGGCACGCTGGTGGGCGGCCTGGTGGGCATGACGCTGCACTTAATCACACAGTTCTTGTAAGCTTCTGCGCACAATACCCAACTTGCTCTCCAGCACTACGTATCCTTGCGCATTAATTTAAGGCCCCTGCGGCCGTTGTTCTGCTCGCGTATGACAGATGACCCAAGGCCTCCCGCAATGCAGACCGTCCATCTGGCTCCAGGCGCACAAGCAGTGATCAACGGTGCGTTGGTCTCGGCTCGCGAAAGCTGCACGCTGGAGGTCGGGTCGGGAGCCTATGTGCTGACCGGGCGCGCCTTGTGGCCAACCCGCAATGCGATTCGCAATCCTTAGGACGAGCTCTATTTTTCCCTGGTCGAATGCCGCGCTGACCCTGAGCTATTTGAAGCCGAACGGTTCCGGTTGTTCGGTTTGCTTGGAGAGGTGGTCGCTCAGGATCGCACGCATGAAGGGCAGCGAGAGTGCGCGCTATGCGCCGCAGCCTTGATGGCGGGCGACAGAGCAGAAGCGGTCCTGAGCGCCGCGCGCATGGCGTCGAGCGCCATGCAGCTCGACCGAACTCGAACGAAGGTGCCGGGCGTAAAGGACGAAAAGCGATCTGCGATCTGACAACCGGGTACTTGTTTGCTTGCCCCCACGTTCACTTTCTGATCGAGTAGGTCACCGTCGTCTTGTAGAAGCTTGCATGTGGATTGCCTTCAGCATCCAGCGCCGGATTGAAGACAGCGTGGCGCAAAAGCAGCAGGCATGCGGTGTCGTTGAATGAGGCGGGGCCACTGTAGCTAATGACCTCGCAGAAGCTCGCTCGTCCGGCTTTGTTCACGGTAAGGCGCACGCCCACTGATCCTTCCTCGCCTTCGCGCAGCAGGTGAAGCGGGTAATTCGCCTGGATTTTCTGAGCCCACGTTTTTTGGTCGCGCGGCGTGCTCGGCTTGCCTTTGGCATCGCCGCCGTCCAGGGTTCGCCCTTCAAGCCGAAGGGCCAGCTCTTGTGAGCAGGCAAAAAGCGGCTCCGCCATTTCCAGCAGGTCGACCATCTTGAGCGAGATCGGATCAATAACCCCGCTTTTGAGGTCCATTGATGTCACCGCTGTGTAGCGCGCCTTCAAGGTGTCTTCCGAGACGACATCTGAGACACTGGCCACGCTCAGGTCCACTTTCTCTTCTGTTCCTTCGCCCTTCTCTTCTGTCTCGACCGCGGCCGCCTGTTCTGGCTCCAGCGACACCGGCTGCACACCGAACATGGCGATGACCGGGCGGCCCTTGCTCGATTTCGATTTGATGTAATTGCGCCGCACTTCCTCACCCGGTGAAAAGGTGAGGCCAATCGTGGGCCCATAAGGGCTGCGCACCGGGCGCCCGATCAGGGTTATGTTGAAGCTTGGACCCGGCCCGCCTTTGTCGACCCATAGCGTGAGGCGATCCTCGCCCGTTCCGTAAGTCCGACTTATCCGGCACTTGTCGTCATATTCGCGCAGACGCCAGTCCGAACTTGGCTCTAGTGCGAGTGTCTTTGAACGCGCTGTGTAGGGCCCCAAGCCGAGGCCAAGCGTTACAAAACAAACGATCACGAACAAGTAACGCATAATAAAGCCCCCGACAGGATACTTGAGCCTGCCGGAGGCTCGACGACTTAGCAATAGCGTAGACTGCGAGGAATTAGTCCAGCGCACCCGTCAATTCGGGCACTGCCGCGTAAAGGTCCGCGACAAGGCCAATATCCGCGACCTGAAAGATCGGTGCGTCTTCGTCCTTGTTTATGGCGATGATGACTTTGGAATCCTTCATCCCCGCAAGGTGCTGGATCGCGCCTGAGATGCCGATGGCAATGTAGACTTCCGGAGCAACGATTTTGCCCGTCTGGCCGACCTGATAATCGTTCGGAACGTAGCCCGCATCGACCGCGGCGCGGCTGGCGCCAATGGCTGCGCCAAGCTTGTCAGCGAGCGGATTGATAATGCTGTCAAAGGTTTCGCCGTCCTTAAGCGCCCGGCCGCCCGACACGATGATCTTTGCGCTGGCGAGTTCGGGACGGTCTCCGCCATCAGCGATCTCGCTGCTGACGAAGCTGGAGAGACCCGCGTCACCGGGGCCTGAAGCGTCTTCGATGCTGGCCGAGCCGCCTTCAGTTGCAGCCTTGTCGAAAGAGGTGCCGCGAACGGTGATGACGAGCTTCGCATCCGAGCTTTCGACAGTTGCGATGGCGTTGCCGGCATAGATCGGACGGGTGAAGGTCTTGGGCCCTTCGACCGAGAGAATGTCCGAAATCTGCATGACGTCGAGATGGGCTGCGACGCGCGGCGCGATGTTCTTGCCCGACGTGGTCGCCGGGGCGAGGAACGCATCATAGCCGTCCATCAGGCCCGCAATCAGCGGCGCAACGTTTTCAGCAAGACCATGCTCGTAGGCGGCATCGTCAGCCTTGACCACTTTGGATACGCCAGCGATCTTGGCAGCGGCCTCAGCCACCGAGCCGCAATCGTGACCAGCCACCAGCGCTGTGACATCGCCCAGCTTGCCAGCAGCGGTGACGACAGCGAGCGTTGCATCGTTGACCGATGTGTTGTCGTGTTCGACGAGAATGAGAGTGTTCATCTGTCTTTCCTTTCTGCAAATGGGCCGCCTTTAGGCGATCCCCATCTCCTTGATTTTGGCGACGAGCGCGGCGACATCTTCGACCTTTTCACCAGCCTGACGCACCGGCGGTTCGGCGACGTTGGTGGTGGTAAGGCGCGGGGCGATGTCGACACCGAAATCGGCCGGAGCCTTGGTGTCGAGCGGCTTTTTCTTCGCCTTCATGATGTTCGGCAGCGAAGCGTAGCGCGGCTCGTTCAGGCGAAGGTCGGTGGTGACGATGGCGGGCATGGTCAGCTTGACCGTTTCGAGACCGCCATCAATCTCGCGCTTCACTTCGACGCTGTCGCCGTTAATGGCGACGGTGTTGGCAAAGGTGCCTTGCGGGCGATCCATCAGTGCGGCGAGCATCTGGCCGGTCTGATTTGAATCGTCGCTGATCGACTGCTTGCCGAGCAGGACAAGGCCAGGCTGTTCTTCGTCTGCAATGGCCTTGAGGATCTTGGCAACAGCGAGCGGTTCAACGTCTTCATCGGTTTCCACCAGGATCGCGCGGTCTGCGCCCATGGCGAGTGCGGTGCGCAGCGTTTCCTGCGCCTTGGCCGGTCCGATCGAGACGGCGATGATTTCCTCAGCCTTGCCCGCTTCTTTCAGGCGGATGGCTTCTTCGACGGCAATTTCGTCGAAGGGGTTCATGCTCATCTTGACGTTGGCGAGGTCAACGCCGGTGCCATCGGCCTTGACGCGCGGCTTGACGTTGTAATCGATCACCCGTTTCACGGGGACGAGAATTTTCATCGAATTGTCCTTTCCCTTTGGCTCTCAAACGCATGGTATGCAGACCGCGTTCCAATTTGATGTCGGTCTATCTCGCGTTTACGTAAACGTCAAGCTGAGTCTGCGGCTATCTTTGCGCGCAAGAGCCCCTTTATGACGGCTTGTGGAAGCGTGAGCGGGTCAAAGCTCCGGGCCGCGCATTCACAGCTATGTCATGTAAGAGGTATCTGGCTGGGGTGGCGATTTCGAGGCTGCTGGCTGATCAAGGAAGTTATGGCACGTGAATACCGATCAGCTGGCGAACTTGTCGAGCGCTTGGGCGAGTTGAAAGCCGAGGAAGGCCAGAGCAATATTTGCGTGGACCAGGTGATCGCGAATTTCGGCGGGCGTTCCTATGGCCCCTTGATCTTCGTACCGGCTGTGCTCGGGATGTCGCCCATCTCCGGCATTCCCAGCGTGCCGACAATAATCGCCGTGATCATTGCCCTTATCGCGTTGCAGATACTCATTGGTCGCAAGCATTTCTGGATGCCGGGAATTCTCGGAAATCGCGCGATTTCCGAAGAAAAGCTGGGCGAGGCAGCGCAAAAACTTAAAGGCCCGGCGCAAACGATGGACAAATGGTTCAAGAACCGGCTCGAATGGGCCACCGCCACTCCGGCTCCGCAGATTGCCGCTGCCATTATCCTGTGTCTTTGCCTCACCATCGCGCCGCTCGAATTCGTGCCTTTCGCAGCGGCTGCGCCATTTTCCGCTATTGCCGCATTCGGGCTCGCGATAACGGTGCGCGATGGTTTGCTGATGCTGTTTGCGTTTGGTGTCGCCACCACCAGCCTGGGCCTCGCAGGCTGGCTGGCGATGGGCTAATCCGCCTTTTCCGCATTGCGCGCTGCAAAGCTATCGGCAAGTGCAGCAAAATCCCCCGGTGGCGCGAAGCCGCGATATTGATGAGGGCTGCCGATCAAGGCCCAATCGAGCGCTTCATCGAGAAACATTTCGACATGCGGTTTGCCCGCAGGTGGCTTGTCGAGCAGGGTAAGCCGCACATTCCAGACAGGCGCCTCGCCGGGCGGGACGGTGTAGACCCAAGTCTTGCAGTGATCGCAGTAATAGTGGCGCGCATCTCCATGAAGCGCGCCGATCACGACCTCGCCGCTGGTGAGGGTGAAGGCCTCTCGTGGGAAAACCCCGCTCACCGAATAGGCGCTGGAGGTGAGGCGCTGGCAGCCTTTGCAGTGGCACGCCAACGTCATGGCGGGAGCGCTGGAAATCTCGAAGGTGACGCGGCCGCACAGGCAGCGCCCCTTCGACGTGATTTCATTGCCCCCGGTCATTCATGCCGCTTTCTTCACCTCGGCGACGATCTTCTTCGCGGCGTCGCCCAGATCATCTGCGGGCACGATGGCGAGGCCGGAATTGGCGAGGATTTCCTTGCCCGCTTCAACATTGGTGCCTTCAAGACGCACCACCAGCGGAACCTGGAGGTTCACATCCTTGGCCGCTTGCACCACACCATTGGCGATGATGTCGCACTTCATGATGCCGCCAAAGATGTTGACGAGGATTCCCTCGACCGCAGGGTCTTTCAGGATGATCTTGAAAGCCGCGGTGACCTTCTCGGTGCTTGCGCCGCCGCCGACATCGAGGAAGTTTGCCGGGAACGCGCCGTTGAGCTTGATGATATCCATCGTCGCCATGGCAAGACCGGCGCCATTGACCATGCAGCCGATATTTCCATCAAGCTTGATATAGGCAAGGTCGTATTCGCTCGCTTCGACTTCGGCGGGGTCTTCCTCGGTCTCGTCACGCATCGCCTCGATCGCGGGATGGCGGTAGAGCGCATTGCCGTCAAAGCTCATCTTGGTGTCGAGCACCAGCAGGTGGGCCTTGCTGCCTGCATCGGGCTTGGTTTCGACCAGCGGATTGATCTCCAGCATGTCGCAATCGCTCG
>JBCBKF010000094.1:0-8785 GCA_038522255.1 Pseudomonadota bacterium | reverse complement strand
TGCTGCCCTGCGCGGCAATCGTGCGCTGCCGGGCAATCGAGCGCATCCTGGCCGCGGGCCACCGCCTCCCACTCAAATTCGGTTGGCAGGCGCGCGCCAGCCCAACTGGCAAAGGCATCAGCTTCGAAGAAGGAGATATGCGCGACTGGCGCATCCGGATCGCGTTTTTGCCAGCCGCAATGCGTGAAATGTTCATCCTCGCGCCAATAAAGCGGTGCGCTAATCGCTTCGGCCTGAACCCAGGCCCAGCCATCGGCTAGCCACAGGTCGGGGGTGGCGTAGCCTCCATCCGCGATAAATTCAGCCCATTCGCGATTGGTGACCAGCCGGTCTGCCAGCGCAAAGGGTTCAAGCAGCACTCGGTGGCTTGGCCCTTCATTGTCAAAGGCAAATCCGTCGCCCGTATGCCCGATAAGCGCGATGCCGCCCGGATGCGTATGCCAGCCGCTTTCACCGCCGATGTTGCTTCCGGGCACTTTTGAGGGGCTTTCCCACATGGCGGGGCCAAGCGGGTTCCGGAACAGCGCATGCTTGATATCGGTCAGCAGCAATTCGATGTGCTGCTGTTCATGCGCCACGCCCAGCGCAATAAGATCAAATAATGCGGGATCGTCCAGAAGCGGCGCAAGAGCCGCGTCAATATGCGCGCGCCAATCGAGAATCTGCGTAAGGCTCGGACGCGACAGCAGGCCGCGCGCGGCGCGCGCATGGCGAGCGCCTTCGCTTTCGTAATAGGAGTTGAAAAGGAAGGCGTAGCGATCATCGAACAGGCGATAGCCCGCCAGGTGATCGCGCAGCACAAAAGTTTCCCAGAACCATGTCGTGTGCGCAAGGTGCCATTTTGCAGGCGAAGCGTCTTCCATCGATTGGAGCGCTGCATCTGCTTCGCTGAGCGGTTCGACAAGGCGCTCGCTCAAAGAGCGCGTTTCCGCAAAACGATGCGCGAGGCTTTCGGGATCGGCGCCGGGTTGGTGGGGTTCGCTGTGCAGCATGAATTGTCTCCCGCCTTCCCTCGGGAGCAATCGCATGGCGCATCACAATGACAAAAAAAAGGCATTCCAGCGCACTATTGCGCATCGACCTGCCATGAAGGTGTGCTCAGTGCGGGTGACAGGCGCGCTGCGCACACTGATCAGGCGGCGAGCTTTACCGCATTTCGGCCCGCTTGCTTGGCACTGTAAAGCGCTTCGTCCGCCCGCGCGAAAAGCGTGAGCGAGCTATCGCTGGGCCGCAATTGCGCCAGCCCAATACTGATCGTGACACCGGGAACCTCGCCGACGGCGCTGCGCAGCGCAATCGACTGGCGCAACCTGTCGGCAACCTGTTCCGCGCTTACCTGATTGGTACGGGGTGCGATCCAGACAAATTCCTCCCCACCAACACGCCCGACCAGGTCCATCTCGCGCGCCTGGCTCTGAGCCAGCTGAGCGACGCGCTGAAGTACCTTGTCCCCTTCAAGGTGTCCGAATGTGTCGTTCACCTGCTTGAAGCGATCAATGTCAAACAGGATCAGGACCAATGGCAGCGATTCGTCCCGCGCCTTGAGAATGAGGCCGTCGAGCACGCTCATCACACGGCGCCGATTGGCAAGGCCGGTCAACGGGTCCGTCTCAGCCAAATGTCGCGCCTCGCGCGCTTCGTGCATGGCGGCACGTCGCGAATTCTCCAGCGCCCTTTCGCGGCTGACCTCGTCAGTCACATCGCGCACAACAGCCACCACGCGAACCGCAGCACCGTTTTCGCCGAAGAGGTTGCAAGCCTGGACGCTGATTGAACGAGGCGCACCGTCATAGCCGTGAATATCGTAGCGCAGCGTGTAGGGCGAGCGTTCATCACTGCGCTGCCTGACATGAGAAACCAAATCGATATCATTGGCAAACAGCAGCGTTTGTGCATCGCCAGCAACAAATTCATCCAGGTGGTCAATCCCGAAGAGTTGGCGCATCCCGTCAGACCATTGCTGTTCATCAGTCGCAGGGTTGTATTGCCACACCCCCAGATCAGCGATGTTTTCGGCCATCCGCACGGTCCGCAAAAGCTCGTTCATGCTGTTGGCTCGGCGCCGGGCGATCCGCGCGACTTCGCGTGTTTCCCGCCGTGCCGAGATGACGCCGAACAGGGACACGAATGCGATCACCGCCAGGACGACAGCCATCAAGAGAAGCGTATCGCTGCCGATCGCTTGCCCGATAGCCATGTTGGCGCGCGGCGCGCCGTCCGCTCCGGCGCTTGCCGGAAAGCTGTCGAGAGTGGCGGCAACCTTGTCAGCGGCGATGGCAAGCGGGTTGAACATGCAAGCGAGATTAGGCGCAAAGCCTCTCGCATAGCCGCAGCGTGCACTAAGTTTGTCTACCTACGTATGCGGCAAACCCGCCGGATTACGCAGCATCCGCCTGGCATTCGCTGGCGGCGTCATTGAGCATCTCGGCGAGAAGGAAGGCAAGCTCCAGCGATTGTTCGGCGTTGAGCCGCGGGTCGCAATGGGTGTGATAGCGATCACCCAGGCGCTCATCAGTAATCGCCACCGCACCGCCGACACATTCGGTCACGTCCTGCCCGGTCATTTCGATATGAATGCCGCCGGGATGCGTGCCCTCGGCGCGGTGCACTGCGAAAAAGCCTCGGGCCTCGGCGAGAATACGATCAAAGGGCCGCGTCTTAAAGCCGCTTTCCGATTTGACGACGTTGCCGTGCATCGGATCGCAGCTCCACACGACGGGGTGCCCTTCGCGCTTCACCGCGCGCACCAATTTGGGCAGCCCATCCTCGACCTTGTCGTGGCCATAGCGGCTGATGAGCGTGATCCGGCCCGCCTCACGCGCGGGATTTAGCTCGTCGAGCAACCGCAGGAGCGCATCGGGTTCGAGACTGGGTCCACACTTCATGCCCTGCGGGTTGCCAATACCGCGCGCAAATTCGACATGCGCGCTCCCTTCGAACCGTGTGCGATCGCCGATCCAGAGCATGTGCGCAGAGGTGGCGTACCATCCCCCGGTGAGCGAATCACGCCGGGTCAGCGCCTGCTCGTAAGGCAACAGCAGGCCTTCGTGGCTGGTGTAAAAACTGGTTCCCTGAAGCTGCGGCACGGTCGCGGGGTCAATCCCGCAAGCCTCCATGAAATCAAGCGCTTCGCCGATCCGGTCGGCAGTCTGAGCAAATTTGTCGGTCCACGGCGTGCGGCCCATGAAATCGAGCGTCCATTGGTGCACCTGGCGCAGATTGGCGTAGCCGCCACCGGCAAAAGCGCGCAGCAGGTTCAGCGTCGCGGCGGCCTGTGAATAGGCGCGCACCATCCGGCCCGGATCGTTGCGGCGCTGGACCGGATCAAACTCGATCCCGTTGATATTGTCGCCGAAATAACTCGGCAACGTCATGTCGCCTTTCGTCTCGGTCGCAGAGGAGCGAGGCTTGGCAAACTGGCCCGCCATTCGGCCAACCTTCACCACCGGACGCTTGCTGGCAAAGGTCATGACTACCGCCATTTGCAGCAGCACCCGAAAGGTATCGCGAATGTTGTTGGGGTGGAACTCGGCAAAGCTCTCCGCACAATCGCCACCCTGCAACAGGAAAGCGCGACCTTCGGCGACCTCAGCGAGGTCCGCCTTCAGGGCACGCGCCTCTCCGGCAAAGACAAGCGGCGGGTAAGCGGCAAGCGTCGCCTCGGCCTCTGCCAGTTCGGCAGCATCCTCGTAATGCGGCAAATGCTTCGCTTCGAAGCGGGTCCAGCTTTCAGGGGTCCAATTGCGAGCCATAGTGTGATTTCGGTCTTTGTGGGTCCAGATCATCAGGGGTCCGCCCTGATCCAGGGCGCTTTTCAGTCCGGCACGCGCCGCTACACCCCGCGTATTCTATCTGTAAAGCAGCAAAGCGCGCTGCGACAATTATATTTCGCGATGATCGTCATCGCCTCATTCGACTACACAAGTGCGGCTATTGTCTCAACGACCAGCTACACCTGGTCCCTGAACCGGGCCGATCCGAGCTGGAACGGCTTTGGGCTTGGGCGGCGCAAGAGGTGCCACTTCGGCCAATTCCTGCCCTTGCGGGATAATCGCCACGCGCAGCGGCGCGCCTTGCGCGAAATAGCGCTCCGCCAGGAATTGCATGATCCGCGGATCAGTGCGCGAATAGTCCCCGAGCAGATAGCGCAGCATCTCTATGCGCTTGGGATCAAAGCTCGCGCCTTCAAGATTGTACAACCAGAAGCGATTGCCGGTCGATGCGCGGCGAATCAGTTGGGAAAGCGGCCCGGTAACCCGATCGATCTCGTCCGCTTCCGGCGGATTGGCGGCCAGATCGTTTGCGATGCGCTCCGCCTCGGAAAAGAACACCGGCAGCAATTCCGGCTCAAGCTGGGCAATCGCGGTAATCGTGCCGCCGCCTTCGATGTCCGTCGGCCATTTGGAAAAGACCTGCGGCGAATAGCTTGCCCCTGCCTCTTCGCGCAATGCTTCGAGCAAACGGTTGTTGAAGAGCTGCGTCAGGATTTCGATCTGACGCGATTCGCGGATCCGCGGGATACCGCCACCGCTTTTCCAGGCAACGATCGCGGCCGCCTGATTGTCGTCTCCGCGATGCTCCAGCACGGTGGGAAGCGGCTCGCCCTCCGGAAAACTCGGGACACGCTGAGCGACTTCGGCCGGGATCGGCTCACGCGGGGGCAGAGCGCCAAAGGTCTCGGTCAGCTTGGCGATGATCGCGTCCTTGTCGAATTCGCCAAACACTAACACTTCTACCGGTCCCTGACGCAAGAGCGGCTCCCAGACCGCGCGAAAGCCGTCGGGCGTGACGCTTTCAAGCGCCTCGGGGTCCGGCGTTGCAAAGCGTGGATCCTTGTCAGTCACCAGATATTGCAGATCCCGGCTGATGATCCCGCCGGGACTGGTCGCGTAGGAATTGTACGCAAGACCCAGGGCAGCCTTTGCCCGGATAACCGGGTCCGCGTCCCAGCGCGGCATGCCGAGTTTGGCCGCAAAGAGGTAAAGCTGATCTTCGACATCGCTTGACCGGGTCTGTGCGGTGAGCGTGAAAACCGCATCGTCAATTCCAAATTCAAAGCCAATCTTGCGCCCTGTTGCGAGGCGATCCAGTTCGTTCTGGCCAAGCTCGCCCAGCCCTGCACCTACCAGCGCCGCTTCGCCGATCTTGGCGTAGACGGCATTGCTGGAATCAAATGCGCGGTAGCCAGCGCCAAAGCGCACTTTCACTGTCACCCGGCCTGGTTCTGCATCATTCGCCCAGACAAGCGCGCGCACGCCATTTGCAAAATTGATCTGCTCAACTTCCAGCAGGTCGAGTGTCTGCTGGCTGACAATTTCTCCGGGCGAACCAACCGGCGGCAGGTCTTCAAAACGAATTATCTGTGCGGCCAGTCTGGCGCTTGCATCGCTGTCCACCTCGCGCGCCAGGGCCAGCCGCAGCGCCTGTGCGTCCGCCTCATCCGCTTGCGGTGTCACATAGACCGACCGCACGACGTCGCCCTGAAACAACGCCTGGGTGCGCGCCAGCACTTCGTCAGGGTTGACCCGATCCTTCATCCCGGCAAACACATCGCGCACCACTTCAGGCGCGGCGACCGTTTCTCGAATATCCACCGCGTTGACGATGTTGTCGGCCAGTTTCGAGCCTGCCTGAACGCTCTCCTGTTCAACCTGGTTTTCGAAGATGACCGCATATTCGGCGGCCTCCCGGTCGATCTCCTCTTGCGTCGGCGGGTTGGTGATTGCATCGGCGATGACACTACGCACATCGGCAAGCGCGGCCTCCCAATCATCGGTGAGCGGCGCGAACGTTACGAAAGTCGCATCGGTTGAACGCGAAATGTCGTCCTGTGAGACTTGCGCATAGAGGAAACTGCCGCCGCCGCGCGCGCGCGCTTCGAGCCGGCGGTTGATGATTGCCTGACTGAGCGAATCGAGCAGCAGGCCTTCATTATAGACGATCGTGTCCTTCACCTGTCTCCACGGCCGCATGACCGCGTAGGTCAGGTTGCGCGGGAGATCAGGTTCAACCGCTACCCCCAGCTCTCCGATAGGCCAACCCGTCCCTGCCGCCGCAACCGTGCCTTCTGGCGCAATCGGGTCGCCGAAATCGGGCGCTACGGCAGCCTCGCCCCTTCCTTCCCAATCGCCGAACCACTCTTCGATCAGGCCAGCGAGCACTTGAGGGTCTGCGTCGCCCGCGACGACGACGACGGTGTTTTCGGGGCGATACCAGCGGCGATGGAATTCGGCGAGTCTCGCACCGGTTGCAGCCCTAAGGGTCTCGTCAATACCGATCGGGCTTCGGGTCGATAGGCGCTGCCCCGCAAAGAAGGTTCGCCGCGTCAGCTGAGAAACGCGCTCGGATGCGCCGCCACGTTCGCGCTTTTCGGCAAGGACGATCGGCAATTCAGCGTCGACGTTGAAGTCGTTGAGGACGGGTTCGCGCACCATGCCAGAAATGTACTTGAAGCTTTCGACCAGCTTGGCCTGATCAACATTGGGCAGGTCGATTTTGTAGGCCGTGTGCGTTGGGCTTGTCTCGGCGTTGGCGTCCGCCCCGAAGGTTGCGCCCAGGCGCTGCCAGGCGGCAATCGCTTCAGCCTGGCCAAGATACTTGCTTTCCCGAAAGAGCAGATGTTCAAGCAGGTGCGCATAGCCCTGTTCGAAATCGCGCTCGTGCAGCGACCCCACGTCAAGGCGCACGCGAATCGAAACCTGGCCCGGTGGCACGCCGTTCTTGCGCACCGCATAGCGCAGCCCATTCTCCATTTCCCCGAACAGCCACTTGCGATCCACCGGGACATCGCTGCCGCGATAAAGCCACGGCGTCTCATCGCCCGATTGCAGCGCCTGCGGAGCAGGAATGGGAGCTTCCTGCGCCGGCGATGGCACGGCTGCGTCCTGAGCGCTGGAAGGAAGAGCCAACGCAAGCGGCGCGGCGACGAAACAGAGGGCGCACAGGGCCCGGGAAAGCAAAGTCATGGCACCGCGATATAGAGCGCACATGAATGAAGCGATAGTGAATGTGTCACATATTGTGATTGCTTGCCCTTGATCCAGCCCATCACTATCTTGGGCCATATGTTCATTGAGACCGAAACAACGCCCAACCCCTCCAGCCTCAAATTTCTGCCGGGGCGCACCGTCATGGCGACGGGCACGCGCGAATTCACCTCTCCGGAAGCTGCCGAGGCGAGCCCGCTGGCACAGGCGATTTTCGATACGGGGGAGGCCGTCAACGTCTTCTTCGGCTCTGATTTTGTAACGGTGACCGCCGCGCCTGGAGCAGACTGGAGCGCTCTGAAGCCGGAGGTGACGGCAATCCTGCTCGATCACTTTGTTTCTGAGGCGCCATTGTTCGCAGGGGGCAATGCTGACGGCATCTCTGTGCCCGCCGAAAGCGATACGATGATTGTCGAGGACCGCGAAGAAGACGCCGAAATCATCGCCAATATCAACGAACTGCTGGAGACGCGGGTGCGCCCGGCGGTTGCCGGGGATGGCGGTGATATCGCCTATCGCGGTTTCCAGGATGGTGTGGTCTATCTCACCTTGCAGGGGGCCTGTGCAGGGTGCCCGTCCAGCACCGCGACCCTCAAGCATGGGATCGAAGGCCTGCTGAAACACTATGTGCCCGAAGTGACCGAAGTTCGCGCCGCGTAGGCCCGTTTCCTCAAACAAGTTTGTTTTCTCAATCTGCGCAGGCCCCTTCCGCGCTGCCGCACCAAAAGGACCCGCATGACCCAGCAATTCCACGATACCATCCTTGGAGACACCGCCCTTGCCCAGCTCTTCAACGAGGCACGCAGTTACAACGGGTGGCTGGAAAAGCAGGTGTCGGACGATCAATTGCGCGCGATCTGGGACCTTGCGAAAATGGCTCCAACCTCTGCAAACATGCAGCCTGTTCGAATCGTCTGGGTGAAGTCGGACACCGCCAAGGCAAAGCTTGCCGAGTGCGTGATGGACGGGAACAAGGACAAAGTCCTGGCAGCGCCGGTAACAGCGATCATCGGCTACGATATCGATTTCCACGAAGAACTGCCCTGGCTGTTTCCCCATACCGACGCAAAGAGCTGGTTTGAAGGCGATGAGGAGGGCCGCAAAGAGGGTGCCTTTCGCAATTCTTCATTGCAGGGCGCGTATATCATGCTTGCCGCGCGCGCCCTTGGCCTTGATTGCGGCCCGATGTCCGGATTTGATGCTGACGCCGTGAACGCAGCGTTCTTCGGCGATGAACCGCGCCACCGCGCCAATTTTCTGTGCTCGATAGGGTATGGCGATCCGGACAGCATCTATGATCGCTCGCCGCGGCCCGAATTTGAAAAATTCAATCAGCTGGTCTGACGCAGCGCCCGCTCTTGTCTGAGGCGCGTGCCTGAGGCAGGACAAACGCGATGCGTGTCCTTGCAATAGAAACGGCGAGCGAAGCCTGCTCTGTGGCCCTGTTTGAGGGCCAAAGCCTGGTTGCCGGCGACCACCAGGTTCTGGGCCGCGGGCACGCTGAGCATCTGGTCCCGATGATCGGGCAGCTTCCGGAAAAAGGGCGCGCGGGCAGGATCCTTGTCTCGCTTGGCCCGGGCAGCTTTACAGGCGTGCGCATCGGCCTCGCTACAGCCCGCGCATTGGGGTTGGCGTGGAAGGCCGAGGTACTTGGCTATCCCACGCTGCAATTGATCAGCGAACAGGCCCGGTTAAATCACCCGGGCGCTGCGACAGTGTGCGTTAATGGCGGCCATGGTGAATGGTTTGTCCAGAATTTCTCGGCCTCAGGTGAGACGCAAGGCGATTGGCACGCGCTC
>JBCBKF010000093.1:0-8811 GCA_038522255.1 Pseudomonadota bacterium | reverse complement strand
CACGCTGGTCGACGAACCGATGGTCAAGGCGATCGAGGAAGCGGAAGTTCAGTCGGCCAAGATCCGCTCGCCGCTGGTTTGCGAAGCCGAACAGGGCGTTTGCGGGACCTGCTATGGCCGTGATCTTGCGCGTGGTACGCCGGTCAATATCGGTGAGGCTGTCGGCGTTATCGCCGCACAGTCGATCGGTGAGCCGGGCACGCAGCTGACGATGCGTACCTTCCACATTGGTGGGGCAGCGCAGGTCAACGAAACCTCGCACCTTGAAGCGATTTCGGACGGTAAGGTCGAACTTCGCGACATGCCGACGATCACCGACAAGAAGGGCCGTATCCTGAGTCTGGCGCGAACCGGTGAGATCGCCGTGATCGACGCCGAGGGCCGTGAGCGCGAAATGCACAAGGTGCCTTACGGGACCGTGCTGCTGTTCGAGCACGGCGCGAAGGTGAAGGAAGGGGATCGTCTGGCGGAATGGGATCCGTTCACGCTGCCGATCATCACCGAGCAATCGGGCGTGGTGAAATATCAGGACCTGGTCGAAGGCACGACGCTGGAAGAACAGACCGATGACGCCACCGGCATCGCGCAGCGCGTGGTCACCGAGAACCGCGCCACCGGCCGCAAGAAGAAGGAGGAGCTGCGCCCGCGTCTCACCCTTCTTAGCGAAGGCCAGAGCGACAGCGACGAAACCGAAGCGCAGCGTTACATGCTTGCACCGGGGACGACCTTGTCGGTGGAAGATGGTCAGGAAGTCGCCGCGGGTGACATTCTGGCGCGTGCCAGCCGTGAAGCGGCCAAGACGCGTGACATCACCGGTGGTCTTCCGCGTGTGGCCGAGCTCTTCGAAGCACGCTTGCCCAAGGACAACGCGATCATCGCCAAGATCTCGGGCAAGATTGAATTCGTCCGCGAATACAAGGCGAAGCGCAAGATCGCGATTATCCCTGAGGAAGGCGATCCGGTCGAGTACCTGATCCCCAAGACAAAGGTGATCGACGTGCAGGAAGGCGACTTTGTGAAGAAGGGGGACACCCTGATTTCCGGCTCGCCCAACCCGCACGACATTCTCGAAGTCATGGGCGTTGAGGCCCTCGCTGAATATCTCGTCAACGAGATTCAGGAAGTCTACCGACTGCAGGGCGTGAAGATCAACGACAAGCACATCGAGGTGATCGTTCGCCAGATGCTGCAGAAGGTTGAGATCACCAAGGGTGGCGACACCACCTTGCTGCCGGGCGAACAGGTCGATCTGGCCGAAATGCTCGAATACAACGCCAAGCTGGGCAAGGGCAAGGAGCCGGCGGAAGGCACGCCGATCCTGCTCGGGATCACCAAGGCGTCGCTTCAGACGCGCAGCTTCATCTCGGCGGCCTCGTTCCAGGAAACCACCCGCGTGCTTACGCAGGCGAGCGTTGAGGGCAAGAAGGACACGCTGATCGGTCTGAAAGAGAACGTGATTGTGGGCCGTCTCATCCCGGCGGGTACGGGTGCGGGTATGAACCGCATGCGCGTGGCCGCGTCCAGCCGTGATGCTGCATTGAAGGCTCAGTGGAAGAAGCAGCAGGAAGCCCTCGCCGCGGCGAACGCCGTGGAAGAAGAGCCCGCAGCCGATCCCGTCTCGTCCGAGGAAGCCATGAAGGCGGCCATGGGTGGGGGTGAAGCTCCGGCTGCGGAGTAAGCCTTTACATCCAAGCTTAAGAAAAACCCCGTCGCGGCGAAAAGCCACGGCGGGGTTTTCTTAATTGAGCAAGGCGTTAGTCTCGCCCCTCTGGGAGGAGATGAATATGCTGAAACAGGGTTTCGCCGCAGTAAGCGTGATTGCCGCAGGATTGGCGATGATCGCAGCCGACGTGGCGTGGGCGCAGGACGACGCGGGTACGATCATCGTCAGCGCGACACGATCTGAGCGCGACGAGTTCGATCGATATTATGACGACGAACAATCCGCGATCGGCCTCACGCGCACAGCCGACTACTTCGTCAAGCCAATCTACGTAAACTCAGATTCGCGCGATCCCAAACTGCGCAAGGCCGAAGTGAGCGCCATGCTCAAAGCTTTGCTCGAACGCGCGCAGGCCGAAGGCGTTACATTGGTGGCGGGCGAGTACAAGCTCGCACCGGTCACTCTGAATGGCCTGAGCGAGCTTCCCTTTAACCGCGGGCTTCGCCCCGATACGACCCGGGTGCAAGTCTATGCGCGCGTGCCGGTTGGCGGAAAGTTCGAGGGCGTGGATGAGGTCGACAAGCTGGTCGAGAGTTTCAAGAAAACCGTCCCTGCCACCGGGCGATCCTATCTCGAAACCGGTTCGACCGAGCTCGCAATCGATGACCCTGACCAATATCGCCGCGCCATCGTCAAGGCGATTGCTGAGGAAGCCAAGGCCTATGCTGCGATGTTTGGCAACGACTATGGCATCGATGTGCGCGGGCTCGATTCCGAGCTGTACTTCAAACAAGCGAGCCAGACCGAGGTGTTCTTATACATCGAGCACAGCTTTGCGATCCGACCGAAGTAAGGCCGCTCCCTAGGATATGCGGCGGGCGGGTTTGCTTGTGGGAAATACGCAATAAGTGCTATTGATAATCGTTCGCGATATGATAGTGGTTGAGTCGCAACGCCCAAGGAGCTCGCTTCGTGACCAAGCCCACCCGCCAACCTGCCCGCAACACCCATTCCGCATCCGCTATTATCGCTGGGCTCACTCAATCTCCGCGCGTGAGCGAACTTGGCCCGATCGCCTCGCGGTTTGTTTATTCGCTGCGGCTGATCGCACTGCACGAAAGGGTCAAGCGCGACCCGGTGCCCGAGCTTACCGTGCGGCTGGGCGGGGTGGACATCGCGGCCAAGGCGCTGGCGCTCAGCCACGCAATCGCGGCGACCTGGCCCGAAAACGTCCATGTGTCGCGCTTTTGCTGCCAGTTCCTCACCCATGACGAAGCGACCATCGGCGCGCTGATCGACCGAGCGCAGGACCGCGACCGCACCGGCTTCGAAGCGCAGCTCCACGGTCTCATCCGGCCCGAGCGCGAACATCGCATGTGGGAAGCGGTGCTCGCGCTGGTGATGGCGGAATTGCACGCGGCGTAAAGGCGCTCGCGCGGTTTCTACCGCTTGCGGGCGCTGGCAGCGCTGTCTAACGCACGCGGCCATGATCACCACCCGCTTTGCCCCCTCGCCCACTGGCCGGCTGCATGTCGGCAATATTCGCACCGCGCTCCACAACTGGATGCTCGCGCAAAAGTCGGGCGGAAGATTCCTTTTACGGATCGACGACACCGACGCTGCGCGTTCGAAAGAGGAATATGTCGAGGCGATCCGCGCTGATCTGAATTGGTTAGGCATCACCCCCGACCACGAAGAGCGCCAGTCACAGCGGATGGACCTCTACGAAGCGGCGTTTCAGGCTCTACGAGAGGCAGGTCGTGTCTATCCGGCCTATGAAACGCAGCAGGAGCTGGAGCTGAAACGCAAGGTTCTGCTCGGGCGTGGGAAGCCGCCGATTTACGATCGCGGGGCGCTTTCGCTCACTGAGGAAGAACGCGCGGCCAAAGAGGCCGAGGGCATCGCCCCCCATTGGCGCTTCAAACTGGATCACGACGAAGCCATCGCCTGGGAAGACGGCGTGCGCGGAGCGGCCAAGTTTGACCCTGCCCAGCTCTCCGACCCCGTGATCCGACGAGCTGATGGATCATGGCTCTACATGCTGCCCAGCACTGTGGACGATATCGAGATGGGGGTGACACAGGTGCTGCGCGGGGAAGACCATGTGTCCAACACCGCGGTGCAGATCCAGATGTTTACAGCCCTTGGCGCTACGCCCCCCGCATTCGCGCACGAAGCGTTGCTGATGGGCAAGGAGGGCAAGCTCTCAAAGCGCCTGGGATCGCTGGGCTGCGATGCGTTTCGGACACGCGGGATCGAGCCTGAGGCGATTATCGCGCTGTTGGCGCGGCTGGGCACCTCATTACCGGTGGAGCCGATTGCCGAGCAAGCGGTTTTGCTTGAAACTTTCGACCTTTCGACCTTTGGCCGCGCTCCTGCCAAGTTCGATGACGCTGAACTTGAACGGGTCAACACCGCCATCGTTCACCAGATGGACTACGAGAGTATCAAAGATCGACTGCCCGAGGGCATGGATGAAGCGGGCTGGCACGCGGTTCGGCCCAATGTCGCGAACCTGCTTGAGGTAAGCGAATGGTGGCAGCTGGTCACCGGCCCGATCGAGGCGGTTGAGTTTTCGGGCGAGGACAAGGCTTATCTCAGCGAGGCGGTGAAGACGCTGAGCTGGGGCGAGGACCCGTGGGGCGCACTCACCTCAGCGCTCAAAGCCAGCACAGGCCGCAAGGGCAAGGCGCTGTTCCTGCCACTGCGCCAGGCGCTGACCGGCATGAACCACGGCCCAGACATGGGCGAATTGCTGCCGCTTATCGGGGAGGCAGAGGCGCTGGCGCGGCTTGCAAAGGCCTCGACTGCTTAGGCCGCTTCTTGGGATGACAGCTGGCCCGCCGCAATAAAGCATTGTCATCCTTTTCGGGTCTGAATACCGTCTCAGCAAAGTGAGATAATCGCCACAAGCGGGGGCTTAATGACCAATATTGGCGCCGATGCGCGATTCATGCGCAATACGGGAATCGTATTGTTGTTTCTTTCCGTATTGGCATTCGCCCCAAGGTACTTTGTTCCTCTAGCCGACGGATCCTACCAAGCACCGAGCCAATGGATGCACGCTCATGCCGTGTCAGCGCTCTTGTGGGCAGTCATTTTCATTATCCAGCCATGGCTGATTGTGAAGAGAGCTCGATCTTGGCATAGGCGTGTTGGCTATGCAGCCTGCGGTCTAGCTGTAGTCAATGTGGTGAGCGGAGTAGCCGTTCAACTCGATCTCTTCCCAACTTCACCAGATGATTTCTCGAACATCGTCGGGGGTGGGTTTCGTTTGTTGCATTCGGTGCCCGCGTTCATTGTCTTCTTGATCGCAGCACTGGTACTGCGGCGACGAACTGATTGGCACCTCAGGTTCATGTACCAGACCGCTATTGCGGCTGTGGCGACCGTCCTTGGACGGTTGTATCTTTTCTATGGCCGAATTCCTGAGGAGGCGATGGGTCCTCTGATCCCTTTGGGCAACCTTGGTTTTATCCTGCTTCTGCCAGTCTACGACTACATCCAATACCGTAAAGTGCACTCTGCCAGCTGGATCGGTGTGGGCGCGTTTTTCGCTTTCCAGCTTGTCGCGACGCCCATTGTCTTCTCGGATTTTTGGACAGATTTTGCCACTGGCGGGTGACAACAATGATTGATAGCGGCGTCCGAAACTGGCCCGATAGCAACCTCACCCCCCATGCTTTTCCAATTCATCGCCCTTTAGCGTCACGATGTGCAGCAGGTTGGTCGCGCCCGGTGTTCCGAACGGCACGCCTGCGAGCACGATCTGCTTCGAACCGGCCTCGCCAAAACCGTGGCGCAGCGCCATGCGCTTGCCCTTGGCGATCATCTCTTCGAAGCTGCCAATATCCTTGGTCGGCACTGCGTGCGCGCCCCATAGCAGACCCACACGCCGGGCGGTGCGCATGCTGGGGGTGAGGACCAGCATGGGCGTTGCCGGACGCTCACGCGCCACCCGGCGGGCGGTTGAGCCACTGGAGGTGAACACCGTGATCGCGCTGATCGAGACCGTGTCCACGATCGTCATACAACTGTGCGCCAGCGCGTCGGCTGTGGTTGCATCGGGCGGCGTTTCAGAAAAGCGCACCCGGGCGATATATTGGTCGTCATTTTCGACCTGCGCAGCAATCCGGTGCATCATCGCGACCGATTCCTCAGGCCATTCGCCCGCTGCGCTTTCTGCTGACAGCATCACCGCATCGGCTCCGTCATAGACAGCATTGGCAACATCAGAGACTTCGGCGCGCGTGGGGCTCGGGCTCTCGATCATGCTTTCGAGCATTTGCGTCGCCACGATCACCGGCTTGCCGGCATTGCGGCTGGCGGCAACGATGCGCTTTTGCAGCGGCGGGACTTCGTGCGGTTCAAGCTCTACGCCCAGGTCACCGCGCGCGACCATGATGCCATCGGAAAACTCGATGATCTCGGCAAGCCGAACCACCGCTTTGGGCTTTTCGATTTTTGCGCACAATGCCGGAGCCTGACCGGTTTGCGTGGTGCCAATCAGGCGGCGCGCTTCGGCCATGTCCTCAGGCCGCTGGACAAAGCTGAGCGCGATCCAGTCCGCGCCCTGCTCAACGGCAAAGGCGAGGTCCCGACGGTCCTTGTCAGTGAGCGCTGGGATCGGCACTTCGGCGTCGGGCACGTTCACACCCTTGCGGTCCGAGATCACCCCGCCGACTTCGGCCGAGCAGCGGATGCGGTTTTCATCGGCCTCACGCACGATCAGGCGGATTTTCCCATCGTTGATGACAAGTCTCTGCCCGCGCTCCAGAATGCCGAAGAGTTCAGGGTGTGGCAGGCATACGCGGCTGTCATCGCCCGGAGAGGGATCGCGGTCGAAATTGAAGTGTCCGCCGTGGCGGATCACTGCCTTGCCGCCGACAAATTCTCCAACCCGCAGTTTGGGCCCTTGAAGGTCAGCGAGGATCGCGATGGGTCGGGCGAACTCCTTCTCCATCGCACGGATTGCGGCGATCGCCTTGGCGTGGTCCTCGTGCGTGCCGTGGCTCATATTGACGCGGAAAGCGTCTGCGCCCGCGCGGAACAGGCGGCGGAGCATTTCCGGTGAGCGGCTTGCCGGGCCGATAGTCGCCAGGATCTTCACCCGGCGCCCGCGCGGATCGATCCGGCGGCTGGGCAGCGCGCTGGAAGCTTCCTCAATTGAAACCGTTGCTGGCGTGTCCATGATCCCTCCCAACCTCAGGCAGGCTATGGCATAGGTGTCTTGCAACACAACGACATATCGCGCGCGAAGGAAAAAGGAGACCCCCAATATGGCCGAGAATCAGGAAACGCTGGATGCGCTGGATGACGCGGTGGCGGCGGCTGCCTTTCGCCGCTTGGTGCGCCATTTGCAGCATCGCCACGATGCGCAGAACATCGAGTTGATGGGGCTCGCGGGCTTTTGCCGCAATTGCCTCGCTGACTGGATCCGCGATGCGGGCTTCGAAGGCGACAAGGCCGCCGCGCGCGAGCTGATCCACGGCATGCCTCAAGAGGAATGGAAGGCCACCCGCCAAAGCCCGGCGACGCAAGAGCAATTGGCGCGCATGGAAGCGAGCGTCGCCAAGAATAAACAGGATTAATGACGCAGCCCTTCAAGTGCCGCAGCGCGATGGCTATCCGGGGCCCCTGTCTGATTCTCATCCCACATTGGAGACCCACACAATGGCTGACGCCAGTGACGACCGCCTGCGCTTGCTGATTGAGCGTATCGAACGCCTTGAAGAAGAAAAGAAGGGCATCGCCGACGATATTCGCGATGTCTATGCCGAGGCCAAGGCGGTGGGTTATGACACCAAGATCATGCGCCAGATCGTGCGCCTCAGGAAAATGAAGCCCGACGATCGCAGCGAGCAGGAAGTGATCCTGGAGACCTATAAGGCTGCGCTTGGCATGGGCTGATAGAAGGGCGGGGCGGGCAGACTCCAGACTACCGGGCGTTGATCACAGCTCACTTGTGTATTAGTGTGACAACACACAACATAGGAGACACCCACATGCCCGGACCCTGGCAAGACGCGCGCGGCGTCATTGTGACGACCACACCTACAGTCGAAGGCCATCCTATTCAGGAATATCACGGGATCGTGGTCGGCGAGGTCATCGTCGGCGCTAACCTTTTCCGCGATCTGTTCGCCAATATCCGCGATATCGTCGGCGGGCGCTCGGGCTCTTACGAGCGTATTCTCAAGCAGGCACGCGACGAAGCCATTGAGGAATTGCAGGCCGAGGCCGCGCAGCGCGGGTGCAATGCGGTGGTCGGCGTTGATCTTGACTATGAGGTGGTAGGCGACACTGGCTCGATGCTGATGGTCTCAGCCAGCGGGACCGCGGTCAAAATCTAGCCCTCGCCGCTCATTCCTGCGCCCAAGGATGCAAGAGCGAACAAGATCGCGTTGTGCGCAGCGTGAAGGGCGATGGCCGACACCAGTCCATAATGCACGCGCAGATATCCCAGCATCGCACCCAGCGCGAATTGCGGGAGGACTAGCGGCAGGAGAATGGCCAGCATACTCCACGAAAGACTGCTGTAATTGCCAAGATGGATCAGGGCGAATCCCAGCGCCGAACCCCAGAAAAACACCGCGAACCAGCTTCGGAAAGGACCCGGAACTGGCCGCTTGCGCATGATCACGGCGGCGACAAAACCCAGCGCCACAAGCAGGGGTGCGAACAGGTTGAGCAGCGGCAGCTGCCCGCCCGGGTCGAACACGTTTAGCGCGAGCGGCACCCCAATCAGCCCCAGGGCGCACAACGCCACCAGAACCATGATTGCGGGCGCGCCGTTCAACCAGCTGCGAAAGGCCAATTCTTCCAGCACGGGTGCGACCAGCACGACAAGCACCACCGTCCACACCGAGAATTCCAGCGTCGCATTAATGTTCTCAGGCAGTTCGAAACCAAGCGCTGCGGCAAGGCTCAGGAGCGCGATCAACATCCCCATCAACGGCAGATCGAGCCACAGCATCCGAAAAGTGCCCGTGACCTTGGCCGTGACCTTGCCCGTGACCTTGCCCGTGAGCGTGGCCGCTGAAGAGCCGGCGTGAGGCGGCAGGTATGGTCGGCGCACAAAGCGGACGAACCGGCGCCACTCTTCTATCAGGCTGGCAGGGGCAGAAGCGGGCAGCGGCGCTGACTCA
>JBCBKF010000092.1:0-9055 GCA_038522255.1 Pseudomonadota bacterium | reverse complement strand
TGAGTGCAGCGTCAAGGATGTGAATGCCTTCGTTCTGGGCGGCCACGGCGACACAATGGTCCCGGTCCTCAGCTACTCGACGATCAACGGCATCCCGGTGAAGGACATGGCCAAGATCAAGGGCGTCTCCGAAGACCGCCTCGACGAAATCGTCAAGCGCACCCGCGCAGGCGGCGGCGAGATCGTGAAGCTGCTCGGCAACGGCTCAGCCTATTACGCCCCCGCCACCAGCGCGATCGCAATGGCCGAGGCATACATTGGCGACCAGAAGCGTATCCTGCCCTGCGCCAGCTACGTTGAAGGCAAATATGGCCTCGACGGCATGTATGTCGGCGTCCCCACCGTCCTGGGCGCAGGCGGCACCGAAGACGTGGTCGAAATCGAACTGAGCGACGAAGAGAAGGCGAACCTCAAGGTAAGCACCGACGCGGTCGAAGAACTGCTTGAAGCGTGCAAGGCGCTGGATGGTTCGCTGGCGTGAGAGTTCTTGCGGCCATCCTAGCACCGGCGGCGTTGATCGCGGCTTCAGCCGCCAACGCTGCCGAGACTGCCACCGTCGATGATGTCGCAAACTCGGCAGCGATGTGCATGCTCTCGGCGGGCAAGGATGGTGCGGACAAGTCTCGCTTCGAA
Source organism: Pseudomonadota bacterium (assembly GCA_038522255.1). Classification (GTDB taxonomy): domain Bacteria; phylum Pseudomonadota; class Alphaproteobacteria; order Sphingomonadales; family Sphingomonadaceae; genus Erythrobacter. The sequence goes on along the minus strand of JBCBKF010000092.1, from coordinate 8,422 downwards.
AACGACGCATGGACACCCACAGAAAAGGGCTTCCAACACGTATCGGCGCCGATTTCGATTGAGTTTCCCACTGACAAGGATGGGGTGGATCGTATTTGCGTTGTTCGAGCCGCGCTGGCCGAACGGAGCGACCAGGAGACACTCAAGAAGCAAATTAGCGACATGCTGAAATCAAAGTCGCTAAAGCAATCTCAAAGCGAAATTTGGATGGTATCGACCGCGAGCGGCGCGCGCGGCATCCAGTTCTATCCCGACACATCATCTGAACAACCACAGGTACGACTTATTGGCGCGGCCTTTTAGGAGCTATTAAATGTCCATCCTCGTAAACAAAGACACCAAGGTCATCACCCAGGGGATGACCGGCAACACCGGCACCTTCCACACTGAGCAGGCCATCGCGTATGGCTCGCAGATGGTAGCGGGTGTTACGCCCGGTAAAGGCGGGACGACCCATATCGGTATCCCGCAGTTCAACACCGTGCGCGAAGCCAAGGAAGCCACCGGCGCGACCGCCACGTGCATCTACGTGCCCCCGCCTTTCGCCGCTGATGCGATCTGCGAGGCGATCGATGCCGAGATGGAACTCATCATCACCATCACCGAAGGCATCCCCGTGCTCGACATGGTCCGCGCCAAGGCGGCTCTCACCGGCTCCAAGTCGCGCCTGATCGGGCCGAACTGCCCCGGCGTCCTCACGCCCGACGAGTGCAAGATCGGCATTATGCCCGGCTCCATCTTCAAGAAGGGCAGCGTTGGCGTGGTCAGCCGCTCGGGCACGCTCACTTACGAAGCCGTGCACCAGACCACCGCTGTGGGCCTTGGCCAGTCGACCGCGGTCGGCATTGGCGGGGACCCGGTGAACGGCACCAACTTTATCGACGTGCTCGACCTGTTCCTGGACGATCCCGAGACCACATCGATGATCATGATCGGCGAAATCGGCGGCAGCGCGGAAGAAGAGGCCGCCGAATTCCTCAAGGCCGAAGCTGCCAAGGGCCGCTCCAAGCCCACCGTCGGCTTTATCGCAGGCCGCACGGCGCCTCCGGGCCGCCGCATGGGCCATGCTGGCGCCATCGTTTCAGGCGGCAAAGGCGGCGCGGAAGACAAGATCGCGGCGATGGAAGATGCGGGCATCCGCGTCAGCCCCTCGCCCAGCGAGCTGGGCACCACATTGGATGCGATGCTGAAGGAACTCGCGTGAGGTCCAGCGTTACTCCCCGCCGCTCCCCCGCGCAGGCGGGGGTCCAGTGCTGTGAAGTGCGGTGCCCGGTATCTCTGGGTCCCCGCCTTCGCGGGGAAGCGGGGAAGTGATGTGGAGCGTCCGGCGTGGGTCTATATCGTCGCGAGCCAGCGCAACGGCACGATCTATATCGGACACACATCCGATCTTGCACAACGTATCTTTCAGCACCGTTCAGGCAAGGTTCCCGGTTTCACGCAAGCATATGGCTGCAAGATGCTGGTCTGGTTTGAAAGGTTTGAAACAGTCGTCGAAGCGCGAACATTCGAACAACGCATGAAGAGATGGAACCGAGCGTGGAAGTTGAAACGGATCGAGGAGCGCAATCCCCAATGGCGCGAATTGTATGATGAATTGGCCAGCCACGTTTGAGAACAGCACGCTGGACCCCCGCCTTCGCGAGGGAGCGTAGTGCCAAAAGCAGGCGAAGAGACATGAACGAGCAATCGAAAAGCTTCATCCCCGACCTCACCGATCAGGAGGGTCCGCAGCCCGGACCCTCCTGGGGCAATGCCAAATGGCTTGATACCGTGAGTGGTGCTGACGCGGACCTCGCCAGCGCGATGGATCCGACGCAGATGACGCTCGAGCAGCTCAAGGAAAAGATCGACAAAAGCGCCAAGTCGGCGGGCAAGCCGCTCGACAAGGACGCGCTCCAGCACGCGGCTGATATCTCCAACAAAGCGATGACGATGGTGCGGCTTTACCGTGTGCGCGGGCACATGGCGGCGGATCTTGATCCGCTGGGCCTGTCGACCAAGGTCGGCGAGACCGAGGACCTGAGCCTCGAATATCACGGCCTCGCCGGCAGCGAGAACGAAGACGTCTATGTCAGCGATGTACTGGGCCTCGAATGGACGACGATCAGCGAACTGCATGCGCGGCTTAAAGAGGTGTACTGCGGTAAGGTTGGCCTTGAATACATGCACATCGCCGACACCGATGAACGCCGCTTTCTGCAGGACAAGTTCGAAAGCCCGGGTGACACCATCCAGTTCACGCCCGAGGGCAAGAAGGCGATCCTCGCTGCCGTGATCCGCGGCGAGCAATATGAGGAGTTTCTGGGCAAAAAATATGTCGGGACCAAGCGCTTTGGCCTTGATGGCGGCGAATCCATGATCCCGGCCTTGGAGGCCGTCATCAAGCATGGTGGCTCAGCGGGCGTGCGCGAGATCATCTACGGAATGGCGCATCGTGGCCGCTTGAACGTCCTCGCGAATGTAATGGCCAAGCCTTACAAGGTGATCTTCCACGAATTCTCCGGCGGCAGCGCCAACCCCGATGATGTCGGCGGATCGGGCGACGTGAAGTATCATTTGGGCACCAGCACGGATCGCGAATTTGACGGGATCAGCGTGCACATGTCGCTCACCCCCAATCCCAGTCACCTCGAAACGGTCAACCCGGTCGTTCTTGGCAAGGCGCGAGCGCAAGCTGCGATCCGCGATGATCTCAAGGACAAGCAGGAAGTCCTTCCCGTGCTGATCCACGGCGACGCGGCCTTTGCGGGCCAGGGCGTGGTGTGGGAGAGCCTCTCGCTCTCGGGCGTGCCCGGATATGACACCGGCGGCTGCATCCACTTCATCATCAACAACCAGATCGGCTTTACAACCTCGCCCAATTTCGCGCGTAGCTCGCCCTATCCCAGCGACGTTGCCAAGGGCGTCCAGGCACCGATCCTGCACGTCAATGGCGATGATCCCGAAGCGGTGACCTTCGCGTGTAAGCTGGCCGTCGAGTATCGCCAGACCTTCCATCGCGATATCGTGATCGACATGTGGTGCTATCGCCGCTTTGGCCACAATGAAGGCGATGAGCCCAAATTCACGCAGCCATTGATGTATGACAGGATCCGTCAGCACCCCAAGGTCAGCTTCCACTACGAAGAGCGCCTGATCAAGGAAGGCGTAATTGACGCCGGCCATCGCGAAAACGCCTGCAACGACTTTGTCGCCCAGCTTGAGGCCGAATTCGAAGCGGCCAAAACCTACAAGGCCAACGAAGCCGATTGGTTCGGAGGGCGCTGGACCGGGCTCAACAAGCCCGCTGATCCCGAAACCGCGCGCCGCAATATCGAAACCGCGATTGAACCCAAGATGTTCGACAAGCTTGGCGAAACGCTGACCACGGTTCCCGAGGATCTGACGATCCACAAGACGCTGAACCGGGTGCTTTCGGCCAAGGTCAAGATGTTCGACAGCGGGGAAGGCTTTGACTGGGCGACCGCCGAAGCCCTCGCCTTCGGCAGCCTTGTGATGGAAGGATATGGCGTGCGCCTGTCGGGCCAGGATTCCGGGCGCGGCACCTTCTCACAGCGCCACGCCGTATGGGTCGATCAGACCGATGAACGCAAATATGTGCCGCTTTCCACGCTGCCGCACGGCAAGTTCGAAGTCTACGATTCAACGCTTTCGGAATATGGCGTGCTCGGCTTTGAATACGGCTTTGCCATGGCAGACCCGAAGAGCCTCGTCATGTGGGAAGCGCAGTTTGGCGATTTTGCCAATGGCGCGCAGATCATGATTGACCAGTATATCGCCTCAGGCGAATCCAAGTGGCTGCGCGCCAACGGGCTCGTCCTGCTGCTGCCGCACGGCTATGAAGGCCAGGGGCCTGAGCACTCTTCAGCGCGCCTTGAACGCTTCCTGCAACTGTGCGCGGATGACAACATCCAGGTCTGCAACATCACCACGCCGGCGAATTACTTCCACGTGCTCAGGCGCCAGATGCTGCGCCCGTTCCGAAAGCCGCTCGTCATCATGACGCCCAAAAGCCTGCTGCGCCACCCGATGGCGAAGTCCCCGCGCGACGAATTTCTTGGTGAGTGGCAGTTCAAGCGGATCAAGTCCGATCCGGCGATGGAGCCCGAAAGCGAGGCTGACAGCAAGATCCGGCGGCTGGTCCTGTGTTCGGGCAAGGTCGCCTATGATCTGATTGAAGAGCGCGACGCGCAGGGGATCGACGATGTCTCTATCGTCCGGATCGAGCAGCTCTATCCTTTCCCCGGCGATCCGCTGGCCTTGCGCCTGTCACGCATGACAAACCTCGAAAGCGTGGTGTGGTGCCAGGAGGAGCCCAGGAACAACGGCGCGTGGTTCTTCGCCGAGAGCCAGATCGAGGAATCGCTCATCAAAGCCGGTCATGAAGGCATGCGACCAGTCTATGCGGGGCGCGAGCCGTCGGCATCGCCCGCAACCGGGCTCGCCAGTCGCCACAAGAGCGAGCAGGCAAAGCTGATTGCTGAAGCACTTGGCCCTAGAAAAGCCAATATATCCGCCCCCCAAAAAACCGTCCGCCGTATCTAAGGCCCAAAGGGATCGAACAACATGGCCACTGAAATCACCGTCCCCGCTCTGGGGGAATCCGTTACCGAAGGCACGATCGGCGAATGGCTGAAGCAGCCGGGCGATGCAGTCGCTGTCGATGAACCGATTGCCAGCCTCGAAACCGATAAGGTCGCGGTGGACGTGCCCTCACCCGTCGCTGGCGTGATGAGCGAGCACAAGGCCGAAGAAGGCGAGACTGTCGAAGTGGGCGCAGTGATCGCGATTATCGAAGAGGGCGCCTCGGCGTCTTCTGGATCCTCGGCCGCGCCCGCCAAAGCGGAAACGTCCGCGCCTGCTCCGGCTCCCGCGCCGGCTCAGTCCGCCGCCAAGGAAAGCCCGGCCGAGGAGGTCAACGCCGCCGCCGCAACGCTTTCGCCCGCAGTGCGCCGCGCGGTGCTGGAACATGGGGTTGACCCGAGCACGATCAAAGGCACCGGCAAGGACGGTCGCCTAACCAAAGAAGATGTGATCGCAGCGGCAAAAGCGAAAGGCGACGCGCAAGCGCCCGCACCTACTCCATCACCAGCCGCCGCAACCGCCCCCGTCGATGAACCCTCTGGCGAGCGCCGCGAGGAACGGGTCAAGATGACCCGTATGCGCCAGACCATCGCCCGCCGCCTCAAAGGCGCGCAGGAGGAGGCAGCGCTGCTCACGACCTTCAACGATTGCGACATGAGCGCGGTCATCGAAGCGCGCACCAAGTACAAGGACCTGTTCGCCAAGAAGCACGACATTCGCCTCGGCTTCATGGGCTTCTTTGCCAAGGCTGCGTGCCTCGCTCTGAAGGATGTACCCAGCGTCAACGCCTATATTGAAGGCGAAGAGATCGTCTATCACGACTATGTCGATATCTCGGTCGCAGTGTCGGCGCCCAACGGCCTTGTCGTCCCCGTCATCCGCGACTGCCAGGACAAGGGCTTTGCCCGGATCGAAAAAGACATCGCCGACTTTGGCAAGCGCGCCAAGGAAGGCTCGCTGACCATGGCGGACATGACCGGCGGCACCTTCACCATCTCCAATGGCGGCGTCTTTGGATCGCTGATGTCGACGCCGATCATCAACCCGCCGCAAAGCGCCGTTCTGGGCCTCCACCGCATCGAAGATCGCCCCGTGGCGATCAATGGCGAGGTGGTGATCCGCCCGATGATGTATCTGGCGCTGAGCTACGACCACCGCCTGATCGACGGGCGCGAGGCTGTCACGGCATTGAAAATCATCAAGGAAGCGATCGAAGATCCCACCCGGATGCTGATTGATCTTTGAACCTCACAAGCGCCTGTTGAACCAGACAATTCCGATCCCACCTGATACGTAAGGGATCACGGAGCGAACCAATGGCTGACCAAACCTACGACTACGACGTTCTCGTCATCGGCGCTGGCCCCGGCGGCTATGTGGCCGCTATCCGCGCGGCACAGCTCGGCCTGAAAACCGCCTGCGTTGAAAGCCGCGAGACGCTGGGCGGCACCTGCCTCAATGTCGGCTGCATCCCGTCCAAGGCGTTGCTGCACGGCTCAGAGCTCTACGATCACGCCAAGAGCGGCCATATGGCGACATGGGGTCTGGGCGGCGAGGTTACGCTCGATCTCGATGCGATGATGGCGGAGAAGACGAAGGCGGTGGGCGAGCTCACCGGCGGGATCGAGTTTCTCTTCAAGAAGAACAAAGTCACCTGGCTCAAAGGCCTTGGCTCCTTTGTTGATGCGCACACCGTAAAGGTGGGCGAAGAGACGGTCACAGCCAAGGATATGGTCATCGCGACCGGCTCCTCGGTCACTCCCCTGCCCGGCGTGGACGTCGATAACGATGCCAAGCGCATCGTTGACAGCACCGGCGCGCTAGAGCTGCCTGAAGTGCCCGAGCACCTCGTCGTCATCGGCGGCGGCGTTATCGGCATGGAGCTGGGCAGCGTGTGGCGGCGCCTCGGCGCGAAGGTTACCGTGGTCGAATATCTCGACAAGCTTTTCCTCGGCTGGGACGAAGAGGTCCGCAAGGAAGCGCACAAGATCTTCAAGAAGCAGGGCATGAACTTCATGCTCGGCCACAAGGTCACCGGCGCGAGCGTCGATGGCGATGGCGTAAAGCTGACGGTCGAGAAATCCGCTGGCGGCGATGAGCAGGTGCTTGAAGCAAGCCACGTGCTGGTTTCCATCGGGCGGCGCCCCAACACCGAAGGGCTCGAGCTTGATCGCGCAGGCTTGCAGGTTAACAACCGCGGTCAGGTCGAAATCGGCCATGATTTCCGCACCGCGGTCGACAATATCTGGGCGATCGGCGATGTCGTCACCGGGCCCATGCTCGCGCACAAGGCTGAGGATGAAGGCATTGCCGTCGCGGAAAACATCGCCGGGATGACCGGGATCGTGAACCACGATGTGATCCCCAATGTTGTTTACACCGCGCCCGAATTTGCCGGTGTTGGCCTCACGCAGGAAGAAGCGATCGAAGCGGCCGGCGGCGACAAGTCTAAGGTCAAAGTCGGCAAGTTCCCGATGATGGCGAACAGCCGCGCGAAAGCGAACCGCGACACGGACGGCTTCGTCAAGGTCATCGCTGATGCTGATACCGACCGCGTGCTGGGCGTGTGGATGGTCAACACGCTGGCGGGCACGATGATCGCGCAGGCGGCCCAAGCGATGGAATTTGGCGCCACGAGCGAAGACATCGCCTACACCTGCCACGCACACCCGACCCACGCCGAAGCCTTCAAAGAAGCGGCGATGGCGGTGCAAGGCAAGCCGATCCATATGTGATCCCATGATGGGGGGCCCGGCATAATGGCTTGCTCGATTGCCATTATCGGCGCAGGCCAGATCGGGTTTGCCAGCGCGAACGTCTTCGCAAGCGCAGGCTGGGATGTCCGCATGCTGGCACGCTCCAAGCCCGATTGGGATATCGAGGGCGTGGAGTTCGTCCCGCATATTCTGGGCGAGACGCCCTCCCCCAGCGCCGATATCGTCCTCGACACGATCGCTTTTGATGAAGAGGATGTGGCGCGTTACGATCCCGACCGGGTCGGGCGATACATCGCGATCTCGACTGCCAGCGTCTATTGCGACGTGCAGGGGCGCGGCTTTGAGGATGCAGCAGAGCTAGGCTTTCCAGAGTTCAACGCATCGATCACCGAAGACCAACCGCTTATCGCAGGTGGGCCTCAGACCTATTCGAGCCGCAAAGTGCGCATGGAGGCAAAAGCCGCTGCGATCTTCGGAGAGCGCGCCACTCTCTTGCGCCCTTGCGCGATATACGGCCCCTATTCACGCCAACCGCGCGAATGGTGGTTTGTGAAGCGGATGCTCGATCAGCGACAACGCATCCCGCTCGCCTTCAAAGGCGAAAGCCAGTTTCACACGACCGATGTCAACACCATCGCAGGGTTTGCCCATTGCGCGGCCGAAAATGCGATCAGCGGCGCTTTCAATCTGGCGGACGATGATGCGCCCACAGTGCTCGAAATCGGTCAGCGGATCGCACAGGAAATGGACGGCGAGTGCGACTTTGTGCCTTTTGAAGGGCCACCACAAGGAACTCTGGGGCGCACGCCGTGGTCCTTGCCCAAGCCCTTTGTGTTGAGCTGTTGCAAAGCACTCGATGCCGGGTGGGACGGCTTTGGCCTCTATCCCGCCGCCAACAATGAAGCGCTGGGCTGGCTGGCCGACCTCAACCCCGCAGATTGGCGCGCGGCGTTCCCGGTCTTGGCGAATTATGGCTACGACCTGTTCGATTACGCAGCCGAAGACCGCTTTTTCGAGACGCTCTAACGCGCTAGGCTCACCGCAAAACAATCCGAGGGGGAGACAAAGCGCCATGGCCTATCCAAAGCTGACCGATGAGCCGGGCCTGGCTGAAACCG
>JBCBKF010000091.1:0-9072 GCA_038522255.1 Pseudomonadota bacterium | reverse complement strand
GCGATCGCCTCGCGCTCAATATCCGCTGCGCATCCGGTGACGATCAGGCGCGCCTCGGGCCGTGCGCGGCGGGCGCGGCGGATCGCCTGGCGGGTCTGGCGCACGGCTTCGGAAGTGACTGCGCAGGAATTGACGACGACGACATCGCCCGCCTCGGCCAGCATCGCCTTCATCCGCTCGCTCTCAGCGATGTTGAGGCGGCAGCCAAGGCTGATCACTTCGGGCGACGTCATCTGTAGTCATCCCATTCAAAAGACCCGCGAAAGCTTTCGGTGGCAGGGCCCGTCATTCGGATCGTACCGCCCCTGTGCCATGCGATCTCAAGGTCACCGCCCGGCAGTGTAACGCGCACAGGGCTTTGCACCAGACCATGCGCAATCGCTGCGACCGCTGTCGCGCACGCGCCTGTTCCGCATGCGCGGGTGAGGCCCGCGCCGCGCTCCCAAACTCGCAGGCGGATGTGATCGGGGCCTTCGACCTGGGCAATGTTGACGTTGATGGCCTGAGGAAACAGCGGGTCGGTTTCAATCACCGGGCCAAGCCGTGCCAAATCCACTACGTTAGTATCTTCGACAAAAAAGACAGCGTGCGGATTTCCGACATTCACCGCCGTGGGGGCCTCCAGCGCCTCCCAGCCCACGGGCATGTCGAAGGTGTCCATTGCATAGGCGAGGGGGATCGCGTCCCATTCAAACCGAGGCGCGCCCATATCGACGCTTGCGCTGCCTTGCGCAGGCTCCAGTGCGATCAAGCCGCCGCCGGTTTCAACCCGCGCGGGCTCTCCATGCAAAAGCGCAACGGCGCGGCTCGCATTGCCGCAAGCTTCGACTTCACCGCCGTCGCAATTGAAGATGCGCATCCGGAAATCGCCGCTTTGCGAAGGCTCCAGCACGATCACCTGATCGCAGCCGATCCCCTCGCACCGGTCAGCCAGCGCCTTTGCGACCGCCGGCGTCATCTCGGGCAGCGTGTTCACGCGTGCATCGAGCACGACAAAGTCGTTGCCCAGACCGTGCATTTTGATGAATGAAGCGCGCATGGTGGACGCGCATCTATGCTCGCGGGTAGCCTGCGTAAAGTGGCTGGCGTGCCAAAACTCGTTTGAGATTATCCGCGGACGCGGCGCAGGAAGTTGTGCGGATCGCGCCGTTTGGCCTGCGTCGCCTGATCAGCCTCGACCCTGTCAGAGCGCTTGGCTGGCTCTGGACTGTCTATCAAAAGCCCGTGCCGCTCCAGGCGTTCTCGCACTTGTTCTGCGGGTTCGGGACGGCCGTAGAGATAGCCCTGGCCTTTGAGGCCGCCCATCTTTTTCAGCGCGCTCTGAATTTCCTCGTTCTCAATGCCTTCCGCCGTGATTGGCATATCCAGACCCCGTCCCAGCGAAACGATCGCATCGACGATGCGCGATCCGTCCTGTGACGCGGACAGTTCGCTGATAAAGCTGCGGTCGATCTTGAGCCTGTCAAATGGCAGCGAGCGCAGTTGCTCAAGACTGGAATAGCCCGTGCCGAAATCGTCGAGGCTGATGCGCACACCCTGGTTGCGTAGCGATGTGATCATGGAGCGCACCAGCGCAATGTTCTCGTGCAGGCAGCTCTCAGTAATCTCGATCTCCAGTCGCTGTGGCGGGAACTGGCTTTGCAACAGCCGTTTCAGCAGCTTTTGCGCAAACCACGGATCGCGCAATTGGACTGGTGAGATGTTGATCGACAGCGTTATTTCCTCCGACCACTCGCGTGCATCGGCAAAGGCGCGCGTCATCAGCTGGTCCGACATATCGCTGATCACGCCGATTTCTTCGGCAATGGGAATGAACAGATCGGGATTGACGAGGCCCAGTTTGGGCGAACGCCAGCGCGCAAGCATTTCAAACCCGACAATGCGATTGGTCTCAATGTCGATCTGCTGCTCGTAGAACGGAACAAATTCCCCGTTTTCAAGGCCCTGACGGATACCCGTTTCCAGTTCGTTGCGAAAGCGCAGTTCGCTCTCCATGCTCGGTTCGAACCAGAAGAAGCGGTTCTTGCCCTGCTTCTTGGCGTGGTACATTGCAATGTCTGCACGTTGCAGCAGATCGTGGGCCTCGTTGCGCGGCCCGACTAGTCTTGCATTTTCATGGTCGTTCGCCATCCCGACCGATAGCGTCACCTTGATAAACCGCTCATCGCGTTCGACGGGCTGGGACATTTTTTCGTAGATCCGGATGACCACATCTTCGATGCGTTCCGGGGCGGCAGGGTCAAACGCGAGAACAAAAGCGAATTCGTCGCCCCCCAGCCGCGCAAAGCAGGTGTCCAGCGGGAGCGTCGCTCGGATGCGGCTGGCAAGCTCAACCAGTACGGCATCGCCCGCAACGTGACCGTGCATATCGTTGATCTGTTTGAAATTATCGACGTCGAGCATGATGTAAGCGACCGCCTCGCCGCGCTCTTGGGCCAGTTCAATCACCGCTTCGGTCGCCGCAGCCATGGCGCGCCGATTGAGGCATCCGGTGAGAGGATCGATGGCGGAAAGCTCCCGCGCGACCTGCTCCGCCGCCTTGCGGCTGGCGATTTCGGCACACAACTGGCGATAACGTCGCCAGCCAAAGATCACGAGCGCGATATTGAGAAGAAGCGCGTTGACCAGCAGATGGTTCGGCGCCGCGCTGCCGTACAACAGTGAACGCGCAACATCGGGAAGGACGGCGCCGCCCGTGGCGACAAACAGCAAAATGGCGGCAACAGCTATACCCAGAGCGACCAGATCGCGCTCTGCATTGCCGAGCCGGCGGGTCTCGGTTTCTCGGGGTTCAGGGCTCTCCAGAACCGACAAGTCAGGACCGAGCGCGCTTGCAGGTCCAAAACCAGCCAACAGGCTGCTTGCAGCTGCTGCATCGCTGCTCTGTCCTGCTGTCTGGTGCTGCTGCTGCATAGCCGAGTTCCGGCTTTTCCCCAAGGTCAATAGAAGCCGCGTCTTTGCCTTACCGACGGTGAAAATCGGGTTAATCCAATCCTTTTTGACAAGAGCGAGGATTTGCGGCGACGAAGATGCGGCGTTAAACGCGCGGAAGAATCCTGCACGTTCGAGGAGCTTTGCCAAACCATGTCCGATACGACACGCCAATACTGGCTGATGAAGTCTGAACCCTTCAAATACAGTTGGGATGACCTTGTCGCGGAGGAGGAAGGCGTTTGGGACGGCGTGCGCAACCATTCGGCGAAGCTGAACCTGCGGGCGATGAAAGTGGGCGATCAGGCGTTTTTCTACCACTCGCGCGAAGGGCTGGAGATTGTCGGCATCGTCGAGATCACTGTCGAAGGCATTCTCGACCCCACCGATGAGACCGGCAAATGGGCCGCAGTGAAAATCAAGCCCAAGCGCAAGTTTGATCACCCGGTGACGCTGAAGGCGATCAAGGCCACGCCCGAACTTGCCGATTGCGAGCTGGTGCGGCTGTCTCGGCTGTCGGTCGCCAAGATCACGCCAGCCGAATGGGACGTGATCTGCAAAATGGCCGAGGGGTAAGCCTAGGCGCGCCACGCACGGGCTCTATCGCATCACAGCCACGCCCTGCCTTGTGCGACACCAAAGTCCGGAACGATTTTGCGATTAAACCATTGATTTTCCATAAGTGGCAGCAACGATGCTGCACTGTAAAGGAGACACAATGGGCGAACATATCGACAAAGCAAAAGGTAACATCAAGGAAGCCATCGGCGAGCTGAAGCAGAAGTCGGACGATCCCGAAACCAAGGCCAAAGGCAAGAAAGACGAGCTGGAAGGCAAGGTCGACCAAGCCAAGGGCGAGGTTAAGGACAAGCTCGACATCTGATCATCGCAAGCCGTATGGCAAACCGCAAAGGGCCGCCCGTTTGGGCGGCCCTTTTGCATTTGGCTAGATCAGCTGCGGGCGTTGGCGCGCAGGCCGCTGACGGTGGCACCGCTGGCGGCGAGCTGTTCGACATCGATCACTATATGGATGAGCCTTAGACCGGTGCGATTTTTCGCCTCGTCCAAGGCCGCTTTGAACTCCTCAGTGGTCTCCGCGCGCGCGCTCCATGCGCCAAAGGCGGCGCCAAGCGCGGCGAAATCAGGATTGGCGAGGCGGGTGGCGCTGATGCGGCCGGGATATTCGCGCTCCTGGTGCATGCGGATCGTGCCATAGGCGCCGTTGTCGACCACCAGCACCAGCAGGTTGGCGCCATGCTGCGCGGCGGTGGCAAGCTCTTGCCCGTTCATCAGGAAATCGCCGTCTCCTGCCACTGCGACCACGGTGCGCTGCGGAAAGCGAAATGCGGCGGCGATGGCGGCGGGCAGGCCATATCCCATCGCGCCAGCGGTCGGCGCAAGTTGGGTCGGGTAGCCGTCATAGCGCCAATAGCGATGCCACCAGCCGGCAAAATTGCCCGCCCCGTTGGCGATGATCGTATCCGCGGGCAGCGCCTCGCGCATGGCGGTGACACAGGCTCCCATGTCGAGCGCGGGCGCTTGCCGCAAGGGCGTGTGCGTCGCCCATTCCTCCCATTCGCGATGCGCCTCAGCGCCTGCGTCAAACGGGATGATCGCGTCATCCTCCCACAAACCGACGGCTTCGGCGAATTCATCGACGCTTGACGCGAGCGCGAGATCGCAGCGGTAGACGCGGCCCAGCTCATCCGGATCGGGATGGACATGGATTAGCACCTGATCCGGGTGATCGAGCGTCGGGAAAGCGTAGCCATTGGTGGTCGCCTCACCCAGACGTGCGCCGACAGCGAGCACCAGATCCGCCGCCTTCACCCGCTCCATCAATCTGGGATTGGGGCCATAGCCCAGATTGCCTGCATAGACTGGTGAGGAGGGCGCGATCGCGTCCTGCCGACGAAAGGCGGTGGCAACGGGCAGGCCGATCCGTTCGGCAAAGCTCTGAAAGTGTTCGCGCGCCTTGGCGTTCCAGCCCGCGCCGCCGATGATTGCAATCGGGCTCACCGCATCGGCGATCATCGCGATCATCGCCTGCATCGCGTCCGGGCACACCGCCTGTGCGGGCCGAGTGACCAGCGGGCGCGGGGCGAGGGCGGCAGGCACCTCATCGCGCAGCATGTCCTCAGGCAGCGCGAGCACGACTGGACCCGGTCGCCCGCTGATCGCGACCGAAAAGGCGCGCGCGATGTATTCGGGGATGCGCAGAGGATCATCGATGCGCGCAGCCCATTTTGCGATAGGGCCAAAGAGGGCGGCAAAATCGACCTCCTGAAAGCCTTCGCGGTCGCGCATCGGGCGCGCGACGTCGCCGACAAACAGGATCATGGGCTGCGAATCCTGATGCGCGACATGAACGCCAATGCTGGCATTGGTGGCCCCGGGGCCTCGAGTGACAAAGGCGATGCCGGGCCGTCCGCACTCGCTCGCGCTCAGCGCGCCATCGGCGCAGGCCATGAATGCAGCGCCGCCTTCCTGCCGACAGGTGAGGGTTTCGATCTCCGAGCGCTCATGCAGAGCGTCGAGCACTGCGAGAAAGCTCTCTCCCGGCACGGTGAAGATGCGATCCGTGCCTTGCTCGGCCAGGCAATCGACCAACAATAGCGCTGCAGTTTTGGTGCCGTCACTCATCGGCTTCTTCTCCCATCCCTGCAGGCCTCTAGCCTGGCTAGCGGAAGGGCGCAAACGGGTCGTGGCTCCTGCTGATTGCCGGTTAGCGGGGCGGCTAACTGTCCCGTCTTGCGACAGGGGAAAGGTGCGGATGGCAGAAAGTTAAGAAAGTGTTAACACCTTGCCCATGAGCAGACGCAAGACAGCCAGCCTGACGGGCGATTTGATCCTTCGGCCTTCGCAGAAGAGCGCCGCGCCGCACGACAACGACAATCAGAGCAGTTCGGGCCGACGCGGTCTCGTGCTGACCGATGAAGGCGCGGGAAATGGCTTTCGCGCCACCTTGCCCCCGCATGTAAAGCGCGACCTCCACGACATTCCGGCCGAGAGCCTGTGGCGTTTGACGATGGACGATGTGCGCGGCTTTGCGAGCGTGTACTTCGCGGTGACTGCGGGCGTTCTGGCCTTTATCCTCTAAGGGGCTTTGGTTCTTGCGCTGCGAGCGCCCTGGCCTCTTTCTCGGCCCGGAACAGCATCCATCCCAGCCACGCGGAGACCAGCGACATTGCGGCAGCCAGCAGCAATTGCTCTGCCGTCGGCACGCCCAGCACCGTCAACCCGACAGCGATGAGCGAGCCAACCACCATCGCCAGCGAGTTGACGATGTTGTTGGCCGCGATTGTCCGGCTGGCTGCATCATGCACACAGCGTGTGGTGAGAAAGGCGTAAAGCGGTACCACAAAGAACCCGCCTGCAGTCGCAATCCCCAGCAGCATAAACGACAAGGGGATCGCGAGAGGTTCCAGGATCCACGTTTCCACGCTGAGCAATTCGCCGGGGGGGTGCGGCGGCCACGACCGGCACACGAGGTAGAACCCGACGATAAAACCGCCCATTATCACGACCGCAATGGGCGAATAGCGAGCGGAGACCTCGCCCTTCAAGAGCGCGTTGATCCCTACCGATCCAATGGCAATCCCGATTGAGAAGATCACGAGAAACAGGCTCGCCACTTCCTTGCTTGCGGCCAATTGGTTCTTGGCCAGCGGGGGAAACTGAATGAACAGCACCGCGGCGAGCGTCCAGAAGAAGCTGATAGCGAGGATGGCGTACCAGATCTCGCGATTTGCCTTGGTGTCGAACACCAGCCGCCAGCTCATCACCACCTGATCCGCAAACGCCACCGGCGCAAAACCAAGCCAGCGTAGCACGCGATTGCCGGTGGTCTTCGCATAGGGTTCAAGCAAGGGATAATGCATTTCGTGGTCGCCCTGCCGCGGCGCATCGGGGACCCAGCGGCTCACGAAATAGCCCACAATAGAAGTGATCACGATGCCGATCATGGCGTGTTCGACTTCGATAAAGCCGGCAAGGATCGTGCCGGAAAGAATCGCGATATAAGTGCCTGCCTCAATCAACCCCGTGCCCGGCAACACCTCTTCCTCTTTCAGGTGCTGCGGCAGGATCGCGTATTTGATCGGCGCCAGAAAGGTCGATTGCGCGGCGGCGAGGAACACCACGAACAGCAGCAACGGGATCGCCACGGTGTGAACCATAAAGCCCTGCCACGCCATGAAGAGGCCCAGCGCGCCTAGCGATGCCCAGCCGATTTCGAACAGCTTGACCCGGCGGATAATGGCGGCCTTGTCATTCGTGTCCGCCAATTGTCCCGCCAGCGCCGACAGCAGTACGAAGGGCAGAATGAAGATGCCCGTCGACAGCGCGCTGAAGACGGTTTCCTGCTGTTCGTCGTTGTACACTGAATAGACCACGAACAGCACCAGCGCGGTCTTGAACAGATTGTCGTTAAAGGCATTGAAGAACTGCGTGACCATCAGAGGCAGGAAGCGCTTCTGGCGCATGAGGTGCGTCGAGGTGGTCATAGGGTCTGACTGGGACCATTGCCCCAAAGCCGTTCAAATAGCGACAACGCCCGCGTGCACAAGTGTTCGCGTTCGTGTTGCCCCGATTGTGCACCGCGATTTGTGCTTCTTGGCAACGCGCTCTTTTGCGCCGCTTGCCAAGGCGCTAGGGCCGTGGCGCTATGTTGACGCTGCCAAACATCCTGACGCTGAGCCGCATTCTGGCGCTGCCTCTTTTGGGCTTTTTCCTGTGGTGGCCGCATTGGGCGGCTGGCTATGCGATCGGACTTGTCCTGTATGGCCTGATTGCCATCACCGATTTCTTCGACGGCTACCTCGCCCGGGCGCAGGGCGCGGTCTCCAAGCTCGGCATTTTCCTCGATCCCATCGCGGACAAGATCATGGTGGCGACGGTGATCCTGGTGCTGACCGCGCAAGGCTATCTGCGCGGGCCCTATGTGGGCGACTTCCATGTGATCGCGGGGCTCATCATCCTGATGCGTGAAATCGCGGTCTCGGGCCTGCGCGAATTTCTGGGTGGCATTCAGGTGTCTGTTCCGGTTTCGAAGCTCGCCAAGTGGAAGACCACCTTCCAGCTTATCTCGCTCGGTGCGCTGATCGCGGGCGGCGCTCTTCACGGTCAGCCCTGCCAGGCGCTGGGCGATACGTGCAAGACGGTGGCGGAAAGCTGGATGCACCTGATCGGCCTTACAACCCTGTGGCTCGCCGCGATACTGACATGCATCACGGGTTGGGATTATCTGCGCGTCGGCCTCAAACACATGGATTGAGCGCGTCGGCGCCCGTCCGAGCCACGCCCGACCGCCGCTGCGTCTCAGGTGATCGGGTTCGCAGGCCAAGCCATCTTGACCGTTCATACGATTGACAGGTTTGTGCGACAAAGCGACGCCGTGACTGTTGCAAACAGGGTCACACCCGCGTCCCGAGTGTTGTTGGGACATGAGAGGCGCGGATCTATTTAGCGAATTTAGGAGGTATATATGCGTGCGAATTTCAACCGCCCGCTCTTGACAATGACTGGCTCGGTTGCCGCCGCGGCATTCTTGGTCAGCGCCGCTTCGACAAGCGCTCAACAGCAGCCCGTTGAAGCGCCAGCCCAGGACAGTGTAGTGGTCACCGGCACGCCCCCGGCTGACTTGTCCATTTATCCCGAAGGGCCTGATATCGAAGGGTTTGTCTCAGCGCGCGCGGGCAATAAGGTCGAAGTGACGCAGGCCAACGGTGCGACCACGATCGTGACTGTCGGAGAAGGCACCGAGATCAAGGCCAGCGGAGGCTTTCTGGGCCTTGCGCGCGACGAATTGGGGCTGGAGCAATTGCTCAATGGCATCCCGGTCAAGGTCGAGACGGTTCAATGGGGCGGCGGTCTTGTGGCGAGCGAAGTCAAGCTGAAGGCCAGCGATCTCAAGACGGCGCAGATCGTCCAGACAGGCACGGCTCAGAAATTCGCGCAACAAGGCGCAAAGATCGGTGCCAACACCGAAGCGACCGAGCGCAACGCGGCCGCTGCCGAAGCGCTGCGCGGACGTTTTGGAGATATCGACCAATATAACGTCAAGGGCACGACCAACGTCTATTTCGACACCGGGAAATATTCGCTTTCAGCCACGGCTCGCACGGAGCTGTGCGAGGCGGC
>JBCBKF010000090.1:0-9076 GCA_038522255.1 Pseudomonadota bacterium | reverse complement strand
GTGAAGCTGAAGATCATTGGCGATTGGCAGTCGCTCGCACCCGATATCGTCGCCATGCTTGAAGATGCCCTGGCGCAAACGGCGGGGGGCAAGCAGACGCTCGCTGTAGCGCTCAATTATGGCGGTCAGCACGAGATCGCACGCGCAGCGGCGAAAGCGGCTGAGCGCGGCGCGATTACAACGGACGCGATTGAAGCCGCACTCGACACCGCGGACCTTCCGCCGCTTGATTTGCTGATCAGGACCAGCGGCGAGGTGCGCTTGTCCAACTTTCTCCTGTGGCAGGCTGCTTATGCAGAGATGCTGTTTGTCGACACGCTGTGGCCCGACTTCAAACCCGAACATCTCGCCGAGGCGCTGGAGAACTTTGCTGCAAGGGAGCGCCGCTATGGCGGACGGTGACCTGGCTGCACCGGACAAACGCGCCGGGACATCAGATTTGCCAGTGCGCGTGGGCTCTGCCGTCGTCATGGCGCTCATCGCGGGAGCCGCCTTGTGGATCGGGGGCTGGCTTTGGGTTGGATTTGTGACGCTTGTCGGTGGCCTTGTCCTGTGGGAGTGGAACCGATTGGTGCGCGGCACCGACGCCTCGCCTTTGGGTGAGGTTTTGTGGCTGTTTTTCGGGGCGATCTATGTCTGTGGAGCTGCACTTGCGATGATCCAGGTGCGGATGAGTTTCGATCCGCTCGCGGTTGCTCTCATTTACATCCTGCCGGTCATCGCGGTGGATGTTGGAGCATATTTTGTGGGCCGTGCGGTCGGCGGACCCAAGATCGCGCCCCGGCTAAGTCCGTCCAAGACATGGGCCGGGCTTGCCGGGGGAGCGCTGGGAGCAGGAGCTGTGGCCGTGACGCTGCTGATTGCTGGTTTTCGCGCGGATATGCTTGGCCCGGTGAACTTTGGCGCGGTCCTGCTGGCTTTGCTTGCAGGCGCCCTTATTGCGATCATCGCTCAGGCGGGCGACTTTTTTGAAAGCTGGATGAAGCGAAGGGCCGGGATGAAGGATTCAAGCGGACTGATCCCGGGGCATGGGGGCGTATTTGACCGGGTGGATGGGTTTCTCGCGGTGTTCTTTGTCTTGTTTGTTGTCGCCATTGCTCCGGGCTTGATCGGAGGCATCGCCTGATGGCGCGCACGCTCACTCTGCTAGGCGCGACCGGTTCGATCGGCGCCTCTACGCTTGATCTCGTGCGGCACAATCCGCAGGACTGGCAGGTCGAAGCGCTCACCGCCAATTGCAGCGCGAACGAGCTCGCGGGCCTGGCCCGCGAATTTGGTGCCAGGATTGCGGTCGTTGGGGACGAGGTGTGCCTGCCGCAATTGCGTAATGCTCTCGCTGGCAGCGGCATTGAGGCGGCGGGCGGAGAGCGGGCCTTGTGCGAAGCGGCGGCGAGACCGGTGGACATGACGGTTGCCGCGATCGTAGGCACGGCGGGCCTTGCGCCGACAATGAAAGCGGTGGAACGCGGTGGCACCGTCGCGCTCGCCAACAAGGAGGCGCTGGTCTCTGCCGGCAGCGTGATGACCGCGGCTGTCGCCAGGCACGGCGCAACGCTGCTGCCAACCGACAGCGAGCATAACGCGATCTTCCAATGCCTGGCTGGCAACGCGATTGACGAGGTGGCGCGCATCACGCTCACCGCTAGCGGCGGGCCTTTGCGCACCTGGTCGATGGAGCGGATTGCCGCAGCCACTCCGGCAGAAGCGGTGGCGCATCCCAATTGGTCGATGGGCGCCAAGATCAGCGTCGACAGCGCGACGATGATGAACAAGGGGCTTGAGTTTATCGAGGCCCATCACCTGTTTCCCGTCGGGCTTGATCGATTGCGCATTGTCGTCCACCCGCAAAGCGTGATCCACTCGATGGTTGAGTATCGCGATCGCTCGACGCTGGCGCAGCTTGGGCCATCGGACATGCGCGTGCCAATTGCCTCGTGCCTAGCTTACCCGGCGCGCATGGAAACGCCGCTTGAGCCGCTGGACCTTGCAAGCATTGGCGAGCTCACCTTTTTCGCGCCCGATGAAGAGCGTTTTCCCGCCACCAAGCTGGCGCGTGAGGCGATTGAACTGGGCGGCGGCGCGCCCGCCATTCTGAACGCGGCGAACGAAATCGCGGTTGCCGCGTTTCTTGACGGTGCCATCGGTTTCCTCCAGATCACACAGCTTGTCGAAGAGACGCTCGCGCTTTGCGCTTCCCCTGCGCCCGGATCGCTTGAGGACGTGCTCGCCATTGATTCACAGGCGCGCGCAATGGCGGCGCAGCTGTTAGAGAGACGATAGTGTTCGAAACACCCCCTTTCTGGATGTACCTTATCGGCTTTCCTCTGCTGCTGGGGCCGCTCGTTACCGTGCATGAGCTTGGTCATTACCTCGTTGGTCGCTGGTTTGGCGTCCAGGCCGAAGCCTTTTCGATCGGTTTTGGCAGTGAGCTGTTTGGCTGGACCGACAAGCATGGAACACGCTGGCGGGTCTCGGCGCTGCCTTTGGGCGGCTATGTCCAGTTCAAGGGCGATATGAACCCTGCCTCCGTGCCAGATGCCAACGCTCCGGCGGAGGAAGGAGCGTTCCAATCCGCCGCCTTGTGGAAGCGGGCGCTGATCGTGGCGGCTGGCCCCGTCACCAATCTGGTGGTGGCCATAGCGATATTGGCGGGCTTCTTCGCCATTCTTGGAAAGCCCATTTACGAGAACCCCGAAGCCTCTGCGACAGTGGCGTATTTCGCGGAGAATTCACCGGCGAAAGAGGCGGGCATGCAGGTGGGCGACGTGATCGTCGCGGTCGACGGGAACCCCACACCCGATTTCCAGGCGCTGGTTGAAAACGTGTCGCTGTATCCCGAGCAGGTGCTGACAGTCGAGGTCACGCGCGATGGTGAGCCATTGGAGTTCAGGATCAAGACCTTGCGCGACAAAAGCGATGATGGCTTTGGCAACAAAGGAGACAGAGGTCTGCTCGGCGTAGGCCCTTCGCTGGAGGCGCGCGCCTATACCTGGGAGGAGGTTCCACTGCTCCAGACAGTGCCGATGGCGGTCGAGCGCTGTATCACGATCACCAGGATGATGATCACCGGGATCAAGCAGGTTGTGACCGGTCAGCGATCTATCAAGGAGCTGGGCGGGCCGGTGAAGATCGGCAAGGTGGCGGGCGAGCGCCTTAGCCTTGGCCCTGTTCCCTTCATTGAATTGCTCGCGCTGATCTCGCTTAATTTGGCGTTCATCAACTTCTTGCCAATCCCCGCTCTGGATGGCGGACATCTGGCGTTCTACGCTGTCGAAGCAATCCAGCGAAAACCGGTCGGGCCGCAGACGACCGAATGGGCATACCGGACCGGAATTGTCCTGCTGCTGACTTTCATGGCGGTGGTCACGTTCAACGATGTGACCTCTCTGCCACTGATCGGAGGCCTCTTCGGCAGTTAGCCGTGGAAACGCGGCAAATGGGGTCATCCAGGCCCCTTTGTCCGCTTGATTGCGGACCTCGCATCGGGCAGAGGCGAGACACGAGATTCAAGTGAGGGCCAGGGGAGGGCCTGACACGTTTGCCGCTTTGGGCAGGCGGTTGGGGGACAGACAAGGCCATTAAGGCTGACGTAACGCTCCGGCGATGCTAAGACGGGTTGAACGGGAAACTTTACGCACATGTTGAGAAGCACGGCAGCGGGCGCTTCGCCTGCCACTTCAGTTCCGGCCCCGTCTGTACGGCGGCTTGCGGTTGCGCTCACCTGCGGCACCATCCTGGCGGGTGTTCCAACGATAGCGCTGGCGCAGGATGAACCCACGCTCGACGGGCAGCCCGCGGTTGCTCCTACCCCGGCGCCCACTCCCACACCGACACCTGCTCCAACGCCAACACCTGCCCCCAGCCGCAACACGATCCGCACGATCAGTGTCGCGGGTGCCGAACGGCTTGAGCCGACGACCATCCTTTCCTACATCCGCTTGCGGGTTGGCCAGGAATACACCTCTGCCGCGGCGGATCAGGCGCTCAAGGATCTGGGCGCGACCGAGCTGTTCGCCGGCAATTCAACGATCCGCAACGAAAACGGAAATGTCGTTATCACGGTCACCGAGAACCCGGTGATCAACCGCATCGTTCTGGAAGGCAATGAGCGCCTCGATGCCGAAAAGATTCTGCCGGAGATCAAGCTCGCGCCGCGCCAGATCTTCACCCGTTCCAAGGTTCGTGCCGACGTTGCGCGCATCATCGAGCTCTACAAGCGTCAGGGCCGCTTTGCCGCGACGGTTGAGCCCAAGATGGTGCAGCTCCCGCAAAACCGCGTCGATGTCGTGTTCGAGATCAGCGAGGGCCCCAAGTCCAAGGTTCGCCAGATCAACATTATCGGCAACGAAGTCTTTTCAGATGGTGAACTACGCGGCCAGATGGTGACTAAGCAAGCGCGCTTCACCCGCTTCTTCAGCTCGAACACCAGCTATGATCCTGATCGCCTGGCTTTTGACCAGCAAAAATTGCGGCAGTTCTATCTGACGGAAGGCTACGCGGACTTTCGCGTTGTGTCGGCTGTTGCGGAGCTTACGCCCGACCAGAAAGACTTCATCATCACTTACGTGGTGGAAGAGGGTGAGCGCTACAAATTCGGCGAGGTCGAAGTCGAGAGCCAATTGCGCGATTTTGACGGCGAGGCAATTGAACGCGGCCTGGTGATGCAGCCGGGCGATTGGTACGATGCCAAGTCGGTTGAAGACACAGTGGAGCAGCTTTCGGAACTTGCTGGCCGGTTCGGTTATGCCTTTGCAGATGTTCAGCCGCGATTCGAGCGCGACAAAGACGATCTGGAAATGAACATCACTTTCGTTCTGCGCCAGGCGCCGCGCGTTTATGTTGAGCGGGTCGATGTCAACGGCAACACACTCACGCAGGACAAGGTCATCCGCCGCGAATTTCGCCTCGCGGAAGGCGACGCCTTCAATTCGATCGCGGTGGCCCGGACGACCGCGCGGATCAATTCGCTGCGCTACTTCCAGGAAAACTTCGAGGTCAATCAGGTCCAGGGCTCAGCGCCCGACCGGATCGTGCTTGAAGCCAACATTGAAGAGCAGCCCACCGGTGAGTTGCAATTCTCTGCCGGTTTCTCGTCAATCGAGCAGTTCATCCTTGCTGCC
The DNA here is from genome assembly GCA_038522255.1 of Pseudomonadota bacterium. GTDB lineage: Bacteria > Pseudomonadota > Alphaproteobacteria > Sphingomonadales > Sphingomonadaceae > Erythrobacter. Next base: position 3,956 of record JBCBKF010000090.1, on the reverse strand, counting down.
TCGATCCGCCAGCGCAACTTTCGCGGTCGCGGCCAGACAGTTGGATTGAGCGTCAATTATTCGCAGTTTTCCAGTCAGGCGCAGATAAGTTTTTCCGAGCCCTATGTGTTTGACCGCAATATCTCGGCTGGGGTCGACATCTATCGCCGCGACTTCAACAGCTTCAACTTCAACGGCAATGATCGCAATACGACATTCAGCCAGGCGACCACCGGGATGACCGCACGTCTAGGTGTGCCGCTGACTGAATTTATGTCGCTGGTTGGCAGCTACACTCTCAATTATGATGAGGTCAGCCTCGATGAGGACCTGTTCTTCTCGGACCTCGATGGCGATGGCGTCGCGACCTGTGATCCACTCCTGGCCGGTCGCTTCTTGTGCGACGCGCTTGGCGACCGGCTGAGCTCTATCCTTGGATTGAGTGTGCGATACAACTCGCTCAATTCCGGTTTCCGCCCGACGCGCGGTGAGCAGATATCTCTGGGGGCCGAGTTCGCGGGTCTGGGCGGTGATGTGCGCTATCTTCGCTTCCGTGGTCAGGCGCGCAAGTTCTGGGGCATCGGCAATTCGGGCTTCATCTTCTCGTTGTCCGGCGAGGCAGGCACAATCATCCCGCTGCAAGAGCGTGAAGGCGAAGGTGTTGACGACATCCTGCTGACCGACCGCTTCTTCCTCGGCGAACCCCGTATCCGCGGCTTTGACATTCGCGGCGTCGGCCCGCGTGTCCTGACCCAATTCTATGATCTGGATCCGGCGACCAACAACGCGGTGCTTGATGACGATGGCAATCCCGTCCTGTTCACCGCCGAAGATCAAACCCGCGACGATGCAATCGGTGGTCGCAACTACTATCTGGGCCGCGCGGAGCTTGAGATACCGCTGGGCTCGGGCGCACGCGAACTCGGCCTGCGCCCGTCGATCTTCGTCGATATCGGCGCCCTGTGGTCGGTGACGCAGCCGATCCTGCAGGATAACCCCAATGGCATCCAGCAGCTTGATGCTGAGACTGGTGATCCGCTTTTCTCAACCACGGTTGACGCAAACGGTGATCCGATTGTCGATACCAACGGCAACACGATCCGCGTTTTCACCACTGACCCCGTCGACGCCAACGGCAACGACAACCGCCGCGAGATCGTAAACAACTCCAATATCCGCGAAACCTTCCTCGGCGATTCGCCCAGCCCGCGTATCGCGGTGGGTGTCGGGGTCAACTGGAACTCGCCTTTTGGCCCGTTCCGGATCGACCTGGCTCACATCGTGCGAAAGGTGGAAGGCGATGATGACAAAACCTTGCAGTTCAACGTAGGAACCCAGTTCTAATGAAAACGATCACTCAGTCCCTTTCCGCCGCTGGCCTTGCAGCAATTGCATTGACCGCCAGCCCTGCCGCCGCGCAAGTCGAAGGCAGGATGGCCACGGTCGATACCACCCGCGCAATCATCAACACCGACGCGCTGCGAACCGCGTATGAGCTCGTCACAACCACCTACAAGGCGCAAATCGACCAGCGCACGGCAAAGCAGCAGCAGCTTACCGAACTGCTCAAGCCGTTCGACACCAACGGCAATGGTCGCATTGATGATGCCGAAGTGTCCTCTTTGCAAACCGCCACCAACATCACGCAGATTCAGCAACTTGAAGGCGAAGTAACCGCGCTCACCAACCAGGTGAACAACGCAAGGGTCTTCGCCGTTGAGCAGATTTTCGCGCAATATGGTGCGGCGCTTGAGGAAGTGGCCAACGCGCAGCAGATCCAGGTGATCATGCCCGTCAGCTCGGTGATTTACGCCCGTACGGAAGCCGATATTACGCCGCTGATTACCACCACGCTCAACACCAAAGTGCCAAGCGTTGGCGTGGTGCCGCCGCAGAACTATCGCCCTAGCCAGCAGGGTGCGGGCCTCTTCCAGGAAATCCAGCAACGACTGCTTACCGCCCAGCTGATCCAGCAGCGCCAGCAGCAGCAACAGCAGCAGGGCAACGCAGAGGCTCCGGCGGGCCGGTAAGCCCACGATGCGTCTATTGGAGCACCAAAGGGGCAGGGCATGAGCGAGGAACCGTCCAGTTCGGACACCATCGTGGACTACGACATTCACAAGGTGCTTAAGGCCCTGCCGCACCGCTATCCGCTGCTCCTGGTGGATCGGGTCAAGCGCATTGAGCTTGGCCAGCGCATTCACGCGGTGAAGGCTGTCAGCATGAACGAGGAGTTCTTCCAGGGCCATTTCCCCGGCTCCCCGATTATGCCCGGCGTTCTCCAGATCGAAGCGCTTGCGCAATCCGCGGCGATTCTCGGCATGGAGACATTGGAACTGGCGGGCACGGGCAAGTTGGTCCTGTTCATGGGGATCGAGAACGCCAAGTTCCGTGCGCCCGTCACACCGGGCTGTCTGCTTGACCTTGAAGTCGAACTGACCCAGTCGCGCCGTCAGGTGCATAAGTTTAGCGGCAAGGCGAGCGTTGAGGGCAAGACCACGTGCCAGGCAGACTTTACGGCGATGATTGCCGATCCGCCTGCAGAATAGACCTGGCGTACCAAGTGGTCGAACCACGCGGCGTTTATCCTTGCCATTTTGGCGCGTGCGCACTATGCGCGCCGCTTTCCCACAAACAGCAGCGCCGGTCGGAACCGGGGCGATGCTATGAAGGATGAAGACCATGAAAGCCGAAGGGCACCCCGATTATCACATGATCACGGTCAAGATGACCGATGGCACCGAGTTTCAGACACGCTCCACCTGGGGCAAAGAAGGCGATGTCCTCGCGCTCGACATCGATCCGACCAGCCACCCGGCCTGGACCGGCGGCAACCGCCAGGTCCAGGAAGGCGGCCGTGTCGCGGCATTCAACAAGCGCTTTGGCGGACTGTCGCTGAAGAAGTAAGCGCACCGCGCCTTTAGTGAAGACGAAACAGGGCGGCTCCGATGGAGCTGCCCTTTTTCGTTGTCTGCCGGCGAGCGTGGCTGCCTCTAAGCCGCCATTCCGCTTACGATCCAGGTGCGGTCGCTTACCGCCAGTGCCGAGTGCCTGATCCGCCAGGATGGTGTGCATATACTCGACAACCCTGACGAACTTGCCGTCCTTCAATGTGAGAACGAAGCAATAGTCGTTGTTGTAACGATCGCCTTCGTCTGTTCCCGCCCATTTAAGGTTGAGGTCGCCAAAGATCGCGCAGCTTTGGGTTCCTAAGGCATGTTCGATTGATCGCCCAATCTGCAGATCGGCCTCACAGTTGCCGTTGGTATTTTTCAACCCTTTCTTCGCCTGCCCAAGTCCAAGCATCGGCCCGCTGCTGGTATCATACGAACGCCGAGCATCTGCTTGCATGATACGACAGTGGGCTTGCAATTATTACGTGACTTCAATCGGATCAACCACGCAGCCCAGTCGTAGTCCTGGTAGAGCGTCTGTGCATTGACGCCGATTGACAGGAGCAAATTATGGAACCGGCGCTATCGCCTTTTCAATACAATCTGATTTTTAATGCGTTCTCTTTTACTTTCGCGACGATGGCGGCGACGACGCTTTTTTTATGGTTGAACCGGAGTCAGGTCTCTGACCGATACAAGGGTGCGATCACTATTTCTGGTCTGGTTTGTGCTATTGCCGCCTATCATTACTGGCGAATTGGCGAAAGCTGGCAGGCTGCATACGTGCTACAGGATGGTGTACTGCAGGCGACTGGATACGCCTTTAACGATGCCTATCGGTATGTCGATTGGCTGCTGACCGTGCCTCTTCTTTTGATCGAACTCGTTCTTGTGATGGGGCTTACCCGCGAAAAAACGATCAGCACTTCATGGAAGCTTGGCCTTGCAGCAGCGCTCATGATTGTTCTCGGCTTCCCCGGTGAGATTGCCGAGGATAATATGACCCGCGCAATCTGGGGCACTCTTTCGTCGATCCCGTTTGTCTACATCGTGTTTGTGCTCTTCAAGGGCCTTGGTGAAGCG
>JBCBKF010000089.1:0-9134 GCA_038522255.1 Pseudomonadota bacterium | reverse complement strand
GCCAAAGCGGGAGTGCGCGGCGATCCCTCCGATCGCTTCGATCAGTTTGAGCACCAACCATCCCGCCGCCAGCGAAAGCAGCGAGACAACCACCAGCACGACGATGTCGAATGTTTTGGCCACCAGGAAATGAGCCATGCTGTTCGAGTCGCTCGAAACCGCGTTGGCGGCATTTTCGGCAATGTTCAGCCCCGAAAGGCCGCTCCATGCACCGCTTATCGCGCCGTTCGAAAATTCGAACATCGCAGCTCCCGTTGCCACCAGCAGGGCAAGGACGGTGAAAAGCAGGTTCAAGACATAAAGCCAGCGCCACCGCGGCGCTTCCACGCCTTCGCGGCGCGCGCGCATCTTACCGGTGTCCAGCGTCCATTGAAGAACGCGCATATAGCGATCCATCAGCGGGCCCTCACCGTGGGCCGCGTGGCCCTTGGAGGCGAGGAAGTAGGCCGCCATCAGCGGCGTCACCATCCGCGCGACCGCCAGCGACATCAGCACCGCGACCACGACGGTCAGGCCAAAGTTCTTGAAGAACTCGCCTGAAATACCGGGCATCAGGCCAACCGGCAGGAACACCGCCACAATACAGAAACTGGTCGCCACAACGGGAAGGCCAATCTCGTCAGCGGCATCGATGCTCGCCTGATAGGCGGTCTTGCCCATGCGCATGTGCCGCACGATGTTCTCAATCTCCACGATCGCGTCATCGACCAGCACGCCGGCAACCAGACCCAGCGCAAGCAGCGAGAGGAAGTTGAGGTTGAAACCCATCAGCTCCATGAAAAAGAAGGTCGGGATGGCCGAGAGCGGGATCGCCACCGCGCTGATCGCGGTTGCGCGCCAATCGCGCAGGAACAAAAACACCACGACGATCGCCAGCACCGCCCCTTCTATGAGGGCTGACATCGAGCTGGTGTACTGGATGCGGGTGTAATCGGTGCTGGTGCCCATCTTGATGAAGCGGACGCCCTTGGTCTCTTCTTCGATCTGATCGAGAACGTCCAGCGCCTCTTCATAGACCGCCAGGTCCGACGCTCCGCGCGCGCGGTTCATATAGAAATTGACGACCTCCTTGTCGCCCACTTCGCTGATCGAAGTGCGCTCGCCATAGCCGTCGCGCACGGTTGCAACATCAGCGAGGCGCACCGTGCGCCCGCCGCCCAGCTGGATCTGGCGCTGCGAAAGCTCGAAAGCGGACTTGGAATTGCCCAGAACGCGAAGCGATTGGCGTGTCCCACCCACTTCGGCAAGCCCGCCAGCGGCGTTGAGGTTTTCCTGGCGCAGCACATTGTTGATCTGTGTCGCGGTAACGCCAAGCGCCTGCATCTTGGCGGGATCAAGGATCACTTCGATCTCGCGGCTGACGCCGCCAAATCGCCCGACTTCCGCCATTCCTTCGATCTTGAGCAGCCGCTTTGAGACGCTGTCATCAATGAACCAGCTCAGTTCCTCGATCGTCATGTCATCCGCTTCGACCGCGATATATCCGATGGGTTCTCCGACGATGTTGACCTTCTGGATCTGCGGCTCGAGGATGCCGTCGGGCAGCGTGGGGCGCACGCCGTCGATCGCGGTCTGCACTTCGCTAAGCGCAAGGGTGATGTCGGTGCCGATTTCAAATTCGACAAAGGTGCCTGATGAGCCTTCGCTCGCGCTCGACTGGATCGAGGTCACGCCGTTGATCGAACTCAGCGCGCTCTCCACCCGCTGCGTGATCTGGTTCTCGATTTCCGAAGGCGCAGCGCCGGGCTGAGAAATGTTCACATTCACACCCGGAAAATCGACATCCGGATTGTTCGTCACATCCATGCGCGAAAAACTGACGATCCCGGCGAGGAGCAGCGCGGTAAAGAGCACCAGCGGGATGACAGGGTTGCGGATCGACCAGGCGGAGAGTTGGTTGATGTTCATCTGCGGTGCATGCCTTGCGAAAACGCCCGCCGGGGCGCGTGTATTGGATCGTTTGACGCAGCTTCAGCTACGGTGCCAGGCGCCTTGCGGATCACAGGCGCGGCGCCAGTAAGCGCGCGCTGTGCAACGAGGTCGGGCGTCCTTGCGCTCATGTCCTGCTGCGCCTTGGATTGACGGTTTCGCCGGGGCTGAGGAAGCCGCCTGCGCTCTCGACCACCAATTCCTCACCGGAAAGCCCCTGGGTAATGGCAATGCCTTCATCGGTGGCGCGACCGATTGTGACCGAACGGCGCACGGCCTTGTTTTCCTGATCGATGACGTAGACATAAGCGCCTTCGCCATCGGCCAGAACCGCGCTTTCGGGAAGCACCGTTGCGACCAATGTGCTCCCTTCAATGCGCGCCGTCGCAAAGCCGCCGGGCCGCAACTCAGGTGAAAAGGCGAGCGCCACGCGCGCCGTTCCCTGACGTGTATTCTGATCGACCGTGGGCGAAAGCTGCCAGACCTGCCCCCGGTAAGACTTGTCCGATCCCGCCAGCGTTACCTCGGCGCTCACGCCTTGCGAGAGCTCGAGCATTTGCGTCTCGCTGACCTGTGCGAGCATCTCCATCTCGCCGCCCCTGGCAATCGTGAACAGCGCCGGTGAGCCCGCGCTGACGGTTTGCCCGGGCTCGACATTGCGCGCGAGCACGTAGCCTGCTGCGGGCGCAACCACGCTCAAGCGCGCATTGCGGGCGCGCAATTCCTGTAATTCCGCCTCTTCAACCTTGACGCGCGCCATGGCGGAATCGCGCGTCGCTGTAAGGCGGTCAACATCGGCGGTCGAAACAAAGCCTTTTTCCACCAGCTGGAGCGCGCGTTCAAGATTGGCTTGAGCGAGCGCGGCATCGGCCTTCGAAACTTCGATCTGAGCGGCTTGCGCGGCCGCCTGCTGGACCTGGACCGACCGGTCAATCACGGCGAGCACCTGACCTTTGCGCACCCACTCGCCCGCGTCGACCGGAACCATGATTACACGGCCGCCTTCGCCCTCTACGCCAACCGGCATTGCGCGGCGGGCGGCGATCTGTCCCGGTGCTTCGATCGTGCCTTCCACGCTCGTCTGGCCGGGTGCCACCACTGTAACAACCGGCGCTTGTGCTGCGTCGTCGGCAGCCGCCTCGGGCTCTGCACCGGCAAAGGCAAAATAGACAGCGATGGCCACCAGCAGGATGAAAAGAGCGATAGCGCCGACCAGGATCAGGTTGATGCCTTGGCGGGCGCTCTGTGACGTTTCGCCGTGATCAGCGGGGCCCATCGGGGCACCGGCTTCGGCAGAAACGTTGGTTGCGTAATTCATTGCAGTCTTCCTAAGCCAGCCGTCCAAAGAGATGAGCGATCGCATGTCTTCGTGATGGCAGGTGTATTATCTCTATAAGTCACCAAGAGCAAGGTCCTTAGATACTGAGATGGCGACAGGGCAACGCCTGCATCGACTGACAGCATCATTGAATAGACGAAGGACGTGGTCGGACGGTTCCGAGCCACCTGTATTCAGGGATCTCCCGAATACCATAAAGGCGACGCTGGTCGATCGAGCGGCGCCGCCATGTTTGAGGTCTATGCCTGAGGGCTATATGTAATGCAGGTACTGCACAATGCCAGCCGGTTTGAGCGCGTCAGCCGCCCACCCGACCGCGCTGGATAAGGTTGAGAATGCCAAGCAAAACAACCGCTCCGGCAAAGCTTACGAGCAGGCCAGGCAGATTGAACGAGGTCAGGGTCGGCGCGATGCCCACAAATCCGCCGATAAACCGGCCGATGAAGGATCCGACGATCCCAACTACGATGTTCCAGAAATACCCCATTTGAGCGTCGCGTTTCATAACCATGCTGGCCAGCCAGCCGATTACTCCGCCAATAATGATGGCAATGATCCAGTCAAACATGCGCTTCTCCCCAAGGCGCGCTCTTCACGCGTCGCGCGAATCCCAAAGCGGGCCGATCAGGATACTAACGCAAAAGCGAACGAAGAAGAACTGTGGTTAAGCAGGGAAGCGCCGCCAGCGCCTTTTTCACGCGCAGCTGGCGCAAGAGACGCAAGCGGGCAGCATCAATAACGCAGCTTGCGCTCGTACTCCTCGCGGTATTTCTGAATGCGGGTGACACGCAAGCCTTTCATGCCCGAACGGTCCATGGCACGTTGCCAGGAAGCAAATTCTTCCAGCGTCAGGCTGTAACGCTCAAGCACTTCGTCGATGGTCAGCAAACCGCCATTGACCGCAGCCACAACCTCAGCCTTCCGGCGCATGACCCAGCGTTTTGTGTTGGGCGAGGGCAAATCCTCCAGCGTCAGCGGTTCGCCGAGCGGGCCAATCACCTGAGCGGGGCGGATGTCCTGGTTTTCAATCATAACGTGTCTCTCGCATCGCCTTGGCCCCTGACCCCAGTGTCTCTCTCAGGTGTGCCGCATGAGGCTTTGCCGTCCTCTAAATGCTCTTCGTTAACAGGCTGTTCGCTATGCCCCAATTCTTTGAAGAAGCTCGCCGCAGCGTCGCCGAAACTGGCCCCTGAAGAACCCGCGCAAACAATGGCTTCGGCCTGCAATTCCCGCCGCAATTGGCGCGCCGCGTTTAACCGGGCGGTCAACTCGCTCCACTCGATCGCGCGCAAAGCGTCGCCGCCGCGCGCGCCTTTGACCTCTTCATCGCCAATCGCCTCGCCCGGTTCTGGCAATAAGGGCTGGAAAGACTCACTCTTCTCGAACATGCCGTGTTGTTTAGCGGGCGGAGGTCAAGATGAGGTAAAACCCGTCTTTACCACCCCTTAGGATTACTGCCTGCCAGATCAACAAGACCCGCGGTGGACTCGCCGGGGTCTGGCGAAACGCTGCCTATGCCCCTATATGCCGCGCCAATCATGAACACCGCGACATCCTTTTACGCCAGCTCTGACAAGAGCGCCGCGGCCAGCGCGCCTTTCGGGCTTGACAGCGCAGCGCTGTTCGATCTGCCGCGCCCGGCGCAGGAATGCCGCATCGTCGTGGCGATGAGCGGTGGTGTCGATTCCTCGGTTGTCGCCGCGCTGGCGGCCGATACAGGCGCCGAAGTGATCGGCATTACCCTCCAGCTATACGATTACGGCGCTGCCACGGGCCGCAAGGGCGCGTGCTGCGCTGGCGATGACATCGCCGATGCGCGCGCCGTGTGCGATCGGCTCGGCATCGCGCATTATGTATTCGACCATGAAAGTGCCTTTCGCGAAGACGTGGTCGATCAATTCGCGGATGAATATCTCGCAGGGCGCACTCCGGTGCCATGTATACGCTGCAATATGGGTCCCAAGTTCACCGATCTGTTCCGCATGGCGCGTGAACTGGGCGCGGACTGCCTGGCGACCGGACACTATGTCGAGCGTGTCGCAGCAGAAGGCGGCCCGCACCTCCACCGCGCGCACGATCCGGCGCGCGACCAGTCCTATTTCCTCTACGCCACCACCCAAGAGCAGCTCGATTACATCCGCTTTCCGCTTGGCGGCTTGCCCAAGGCCAAGGTGCGCGAGCTTGCCGAGGCAGCCGGCCTGCGCAACGCGGCCAAGCCCGACAGCCAGGACATCTGCTTTGTGCCCGATGGCAACTACGCAAGAGTCGTCACCAAATTGCGGCCCGAAGGCGCGGTGCCCGGACCGATCGTCCACGCTGCGACCGGCGAAGTGCTTGGCGAGCACAAAGGCATCATTCATTTCACCGTCGGCCAGCGCAAGGGACTGGAGATCGGCGGCCAGCCCGAACCGCTTTATGTGATCGGCCTCGATGCAACGACGCGCGCTGTGCGCGTGGGGCCCAAGCGTATGCTGGCGGTTGAGAGTGCGGAACTCATAGAGACCAACGCCATTGGCGCAGCACCCGATGCGCCGCTGACGGCCAAGGTCCGCAGCTTGGCCAAGCCGGTGCCGATCTTGCTTGAAGGGGCGCTGGGCGATGGCGCGTCCACCCGCATCCGCTTTGAAAACCCGGAATTCGGCGTTGCGCCCGGACAGGCCGCAGTGATCTATGCGGGGACACGTGTGGTAGGCGGCGGCTGGATCGACACGACCACGTCCGTCGCAAGCTAGGCCCTTAATCCTCCCACGGCTTTAGCACGCAGCCATATCCTTCGCGATAGGTGGCCGTGTCCGAGGCAACCAGCGGGAAGCGCGCGGTGACGCTCTTGGAAGCCGGATCATCGACCAGCGTGACCAGTTCCATCCCGCCCAGTTTGTCCTTGGCGCAGTCCTCGATCGAGCGCCCCGCCACAAAGCGGCACGAACACGCAACGCGCGCCGAATACGAGACAGAGACCTGCGCATAACCCGCGATGGGAGCGCGAAAGACATAGGCCGCGACTGCCAGAGCTATCGCCACCAGCACAAACAGCCAGAGCGTGATCCGCGCCGCACCCATCCGTTTCGTTTTTGCTCGCGTCGTATTTGACATTGCCAACCTCGCTGGCTTGAGAGATGGGCCTAGCGATGACTGAACGCCCAACCCGATTGGACCGCCGCTCTATCGCCGCTTTGGCCTCCTTGCCAGCCCTGGCGCTCGTCGCTGGCTGTGGTGACCATGCACAGGCGCCGCCCCCGAAATTGTCCGAGGCCGCGCTTGGAGCGGTGACCAACGATGCGGGCGCGCCGACCACAGAGCTTGCGCGCGAAGTGGACGATCTGTTCAACAAACGCGGACTGGGCGAAACCCGCGCCGTGCTGCTGATGGTTGACGGCAAGATCGCTGCTGAGCGTTACGCACAAGGCTATGATGCCGACACCCGCTTCATCAGCTGGTCGATGGCCAAGACCATCACTGCGGTCGCCGTGGGCCTCCTGGTTGCCGATGGGCGGCTCAGCCTTGATGCGCCTGCCCCCGTCGCCATGTGGCAGCGCCCCGGCGACCCGCGCTCCGAGATCACGCTTGAGCACCTCTTGCAGATGCGCTCCGGGCTTGACCACACCGAGGCGGGCGACCCGCCCTATGACAGCTCCGAGGTACGCATGCTGTTCCTCGACGGGCGCGATGACATGGCGCGCTGGGCCAAGGAGCAGCCGCTCGAAGCGGAACCGGGCGAACGGTTTGAGTATTCGTCCAACACGACTGTCATCCTCGCAGACATCGTCGCTCGCGTGCTCACCAAAAGCGATGATCCCGAAGCACGCCGCTCTGCCACCGCGCGGTTTCTGCAAGAGCGGCTGTTCGGCCCACTGGGCATGACGTCAATAGTCCCGGAATTCGATGCTAGCGGCACACTGATCGGCGGCAGCCTGATGCACGCCACCGCCCGCGACTACGCCAAGTTCGGCGAGTTCCTGCGCGCGGGCGGAGAGACTCCGGATGGCGAGCCCCTGATCCCGCGTGGCTGGATTGAGCAGATGCTGACCCCCAGCCCCAAAAGCGCCTTTTACGGTTTTCAGACTTGGCTCAACCGACCCGATCCCGCGCTGAAGGAGGACGAGCATCCGCTCTTTCCCAAGCGCGCCCCCGCCAGCCTGTTTTCGCTGATCGGACATATGGGCCAATACGTTCTCGTCTCGCCCGAACAGAAGGTCACGCTGGTGCGGCTTGGCCATTCGACCAGCGAGGAACGGCCCCCGATGCTGCAGGAAGCCGCCGATGTGATCGCGCTTTATCCCTAGGCCATGGCGGGGAGGAGAGCGCCCCGCTCAAACGCTCACAGCCGGAACGCCCCTTCCACCACGGTCACACACGGACCTCCGAGCCAGGCGCGCTCCGCGTCAAGCCGGAGCGACAAGTCGCCGCCGCGCGCGCTCGCCTGATGCGCGGTGAACTCAGAGCGGCCCAATCTGTCTGCCCAATAGGGCGTTAGCGCTGCGTGGGCGGAGCCGGTCACGCTGTCCTCGTCCACGCCGCCGCCCGGCACGAAAACTCGGCTGACAATATCGGTGCTTTCGCCCGCTGCGGTGCAAATGAATTGGTCCGCGCCCAACCTTTCCAGCCCGCGAATATCAGGCTTGAGCGCGCGCACCGCCGCCTCGTCTTCGAAGAGGAAGATGTTGTAACCCAGCTGTGAGCGGTGAACGCTGATCGGCTGCGCCCCCAAAAGCGCGATGGCTTCGGGATGGTGCGAAGGCTCGCTGCGGATCGCGGGAAGCGCCAGCTCATAGGCCTCGCCCAGCCGCCGCACTTCGAGGACGCCCGATTGGCGCGTACGGAAGGTTATCCGCCCCTCGGCCTTGGCCCCGTCATCACGGTTCAGCAGCACATGCCCGCTGGCAAGCGTCGCGTGGCCACACAGCGCAATCTCATAGGTCGGCGTGCACCAGCGCAGCTCCCAATCCGCCTCTCCCGTTTCATCGCGCACGACGAAGGCGGTTTCGGCAAACAGGTTCTCCGCGCCGATCTGAACCAGCACCTCATCCGGCAGCCATTCTTCCAGCACCATCACCGCCGCCTGGTTCCCGCCAAACGGGACAGTGCTGAACGCATCGACATGCCAATAGGGGATGGAAAGGGACATCGGGGGCGGCTCCTTATCAAGGGTAAAGCAAGGTGTTCGACCACGGCGCTGCGCCGTTTTCGCGGGTGAACAGGCGGCGATCATGCAAGCGATTGTCCCGGTCCATCCAGAATTCCATGCGCCGCGGCGACAACGTGAAGCCGGTCCAGTGATCCGGGCGCGGGACTTCGCCTGCGGCTTCGTGTGCGTTCCACAGCTCGTGGACACGGTCGATATAGGTCTGTCGCTCGGGCAGCGGGCGCGATTGCTCGCTCGCCGCGGAGCCGACCTGGCTCTTATACGGGCGCGAGTGGAAGTAGGCATCGGCGCGCGCCGGCGAGACCTCGCTCAACGCGCCCTCAATCCGGATCTGGCGGCGCAGGCTCTTCCAGTGGAACAGGATCGCAGCCTTTTGGTTCGCAGCGAGATCGGTGCCCTTGCGGCTGCCCATATTGGTGAAGAAGGTGAAGCCCCCGCCCTCAATGCCGTAATCCGCGCCCTCATAGCGGCCGTGCCCTTTCAGCAGCACCATCCGAACCGACGGCGCGGCGTTTGCATCGGCGGTTGCGAGCGCCATGGCGTTGGGATCGTTGGGCTCGCTCACCTGCGCCTGTGCCATCCACGCATCAAACAGCGCGAAGGGTTCGGCATCGGCGGGGATCTGACTATCGGCCAGCTGACTGGCGTTAAGGGCGGTGATTTCGCTCATCTCGTCTCACTTGAAGCATGTTTGATACACCTGGCACACGGTCCAGAGCCTTA
>JBCBKF010000088.1:0-9220 GCA_038522255.1 Pseudomonadota bacterium | reverse complement strand
GAGCCTCGTAGTTGCATGCGATCACGTGTTTTGAGTGACTTTGTAAACTTGTTCACGCTACGCTTATTAATATAAGTATAGTGCTCGCCGGGGCCGCAAGCGGTGGACGGCACGCGCAGGGTTTGATGGTATCTGGACCAGCGCATCGGGCTTGGTACGTCTCCTAACTGAATTTGAGGAAGACCATCGCTACATAACGGATGCTTGCCGCGGTTAGAGATGTGTGCGGACCTCGCGTTGTGGAACGAATTCGAGTTGCCGACTAGAGCGGCGGTCCAGGTGTGCATGTCAGCTTATATGCTTCTCTCATTGTGACCACTCAGAGGTAGAGCAAAGCGTGCTCGGGTGTGATCCCTCGCTCCAAAGAGTTTGCGCTTTCGGCTCAACCAACGATACAAACACTATCGTTGCCGTCCGAAGCGCAATTTATGCTTTGGGACTCAAACCCTCGGTGCCTAAGTATTTTGGGGGCTTTTCTGGGGGCCTCATTCAAGCGAGACCGCTCAAAACACAGAGGTTTTACAGGCTTAAATCGAATATTCGAGTCCTCTTCTGGGCACCATTTCTATTCGGTATTCCCGTCAGTGCTCAGCCGTTTCGGTACGCTTGGCGTCTCGCGCTTGGTCCGTGCGCGTTCGCTTCGCTGCGCGATAGCCTTCACCAGGCCGCACGATAGATCCTTTCAGGTCAAGCAAATGACAATACGAAGATTTTATTATTGTTTTATGTTGAAATAAAACTTCGCAAAACCGCTTAGATGTAAGCGCAGTGTCATCGAATTATGCCATGAAGCGTGTGTCGGTCCCCTCATTCCTCGCTCACACCAACACGCCGACACAGGATTTCACAACCGAGAGGTTTACCCCCATGCTTACCTTCTCTTCCCTCGCTGCCTTCGCGCTCGGGCTGACTGCCGCCACAACCCCCGTTGCGGCCCAGAATGCCAGCGAAGCGAGCGTCGCCGTTCCCTACGCCGATCTCAACCTCAACACCCCCGAAGGCCGAAAAGCGCTTGACCGTCGTCTCGCGCGCGCCACCCGTACTGTCTGCGGTGGAAAGCCGGACCTGCGCGAAATGCGCGCGCTTCGCGCCTATCGCGAGTGCCTTGCTGTGACCACCAAGAACTATGAAGCTCAGCGTGTTGCGGCCATCGAAGCGGCCAATGCAAAGCGCGTCGCGGTTCTGGCGGACAAGCTCGGCTTCATCACCGTTCGTTAAGTCTCGCTTGCTCGCAATAGGCTCTGGCGGACCGGTGCCTCCTGATTGAAGGCGCCGGCCCGCTTTCGTTCAATCCTTGTATGCAATCTTTACAGCTTCAGCCACGCGCGCGGCCATGGTGCGAGCCGCATCTGTCGTTTCACCAACAGCCAGTGCCACGCCCATCCGGCGAAAGGGGCGGGTGGTCGGTTTGCCAAAGATCCGGACATCCGCGCATGGATCAAGGGCCAAGGCCTGCGCGAGCCCTTCATAATGAAACTCGGGGCTGTCGCGATCCGCGAGGATTACGGCAGAGGCGGCGGGCCGCGCGGCAATCGTCTGTGGTATGGGCAGGCCCAGTATGGCGCGGGCGTGGAGATCGAATTCTGACAGAGGCTGCGAGACGAGCGTTACCATGCCGGTATCGTGCGGTCGCGGAGATAGCTCGGAGAAGATCACCTCATCGCCGCGCACGAAGAATTCGACCCCGTACAGCCCCCATCCGCGTCCATTGCCCTTAAGCGCCCCGACCACCTTGGTCGCCATCAATTGCGCCTCTTTCAGCGCTGCAGGAGACATCGCAGCCGGTTGCCAGCTTTCCTGATAGTCGCCGCGCTCCTGGCGGTGGCCGATCGGCGAACAAAAGCTAACCCCGCTGGCATGCGACACCGTCAGCAAAGTGATTTCATAATCAAAGTCGACGAACGCCTCAACAATCACCCGCGCGCGGTCGCCGCGCATATTGGCAACGGCGCGATGCCATGCAGCTTCAAGTTCGCTCACGTCGTTGACCTTGCTTTGCCCCTTTCCCGAAGACGACATCACCGGCTTTACTACGCAAGGAAACCCGGTGAACGCTGCGGCATCGCGCGCTTCGTCCAGGCCCGTCGCATAGCGATAGCGCGACGTTGCCAGACCCAGTTCGCCCGCCGCCAGATCACGGATCGCATCGCGGTTCATGGTCATTTGCGCGGCCGTGGCGGATGGAACGATTGCAAACCCTTCGTTCTCCAGCTCGATCAGCGCCTCGGTGCGGATTGCCTCAACCTCTGGGACGATCAGATCCGGTTGGTATCGGGATACAGCGTCGCGCAAAGCGTCGCCGTCGAGCATCGGGAAGACCTCCGCATCATCGGCCAATTGCATGGCGGGCGCGTCAGCATATGCATCGCAGGCAATGACATACGCGCCCAGCCTTTTTGCAGAGATCGTGAATTCGCGGCCGAGCTCACCCGAACCGAGCAGCAGGATTTTTGCAATATGCGCCATGGGCCACCGCCCTAACGCCGCGGGGCGTCAAATCAAGGCGCTCCGGGGAGCGATAGTGGCGCCAGGTTGCTGGCCTTGAACCACCTGCATGCCACCGCGCGCACGCGCCATTACGAGGGCCAATTCGGCCTGGCGCAGCGTCCAATCGACGCTTCGTTCAATTGGAGTCAAGCCAGCGCTGGCTGAAAGCCGCGGGGCTCGCGACGAGGTCGTCAGCGTAAGCGAGGCAAACGTTTGCAGCACATCCTGCGCCCATTTTCGAGCTTTACGGCAAGCGAAGCCCCGAAGAATGACACAAAAGCGCTCACCATCAAATTGCGCCAGTTCGCAATCTTCAGGCACCATCGTCTCGAGGAACTTGGCAAAGCCCCAGATGATCTCATCGGCTGTTCGCTGGCCGAACTGCATGAAAACCGCACGCATGCGATCGACTTCGAAGAGCGCAATCGAACCGCCATGCCCGCTCGCCAACTGCCGTCTGAGCGAGGCGCAAAATGCGTGCCGATTGGCGAGCCCGGTCAACGGATCGATCAGAGCGCGCGAATAGACCTCGCCCTCTAGCGTGCGCAGACGCTCTACTGAGCGCAACAGGCCAAGCGCGCCGCTGACTGCGCCGGTTTCATCGGTAATCGCACGCAGGCTGAGCGCGTACCACAATTTATGCGCGCGGTGCGGCTGGTCGGGGTCACAGCGCGCCGGGCCTACTGGAAACTCCAGCCAATCGGCCGTCCCGTTTTCCCCCTTGCATCCACACAAGACACTGGCGAAATGATCTTTGAGGTCGTTAGCAAACTGACGCTCAGCCAGGTCTGTCAGATGGGGTTTTAGCAAGAGTTGGGAGAGATCATATCCGATGTCCGAGATATTGGCCGATGCAGATTCGAGAAAGCCATCTGAATTGATCTTGATAACGATATCGCCGGGTGTTTCTTCCACCAGACCGCGCAAGGCGACCCCTTCAGCCAAGTTTATAAGCGTCTGCTTCACCGAAATGCCCCCGGTTGTTTATTCTGTCCCGAGATGCGACCTTTGATGATTTAGTCTATAAGTTAATTAGACCTCGATATTTGGCATTTCATAGTGCGAGAAACCACTAATTAGCGAAAAACCGTATATCTGGTAAACTAACTTGGCTAAAATTCGAATCGCATCTCTTTTCATTTACCATATTTTGTATGAGGCACCTGTAATTTAACGCATTGAGGTTCACTTGATCCGTCAGACTTCAATCATAATACGGACCTTGGATGGGTGGGTTCCATAGGCCGTGGCAATACGTAAGCGGCATTCCTGGACCAGCGCAGAGTGCTGCTCATCGCCCAGGCGCTCCTTGAGTTCATCCACTTCAACGCCCAGCACTTTTGCAATCGGCGCGATCCGGTCGGGCAAGGGGCGGGCCTTGCCTTTCTCCCAAGCCCAGACCGTCGGTTTGCTGACACCCAGGTCAGCGGCAACCTGAGCCAGAGTGAGGCCGCGCTCCCGGCGCAAGCGATTGAGTTTGACACCGAAGGGCTCAGCAGGCGCTTCGAGAGAAGGGCCAAAAGGCGCAGCGGGCGCATCCGCGCGCAATTCCATCGCCGCCAGATCCTTGGGCTCCAGATGCTGCTCAAACGCGCAACCGAACAGCGAACCGCTGTGCCAGACAACGGAGGCGCGAACTGCCCCTGCTTCCGGCAGATCGAGGATCAGCCGCTCATCGACCCCCAGGGCCTCTTCGGTCTCCATCAGCATCCCGGCAACAGAGATGTTGTGGATGATCACGTTTGCTTCGAGACCGCCCGGCAGAATTCCGCTGGCTTCAAGGAACAGCGCGCGGCGTTCGTGCTGGCGAGCGTCGGCGCGGTCGGTCTGACCGGAGCCATGTTCGAGATAGGCTTTCAAAGCCATGGATTGCGTCTCCCTGTTCTGGAGCGCTCTCCGTCCCGCTGTGAGCCCTAAGAAGTCGTTAGCGAAATTGCCTAACGTGGATCAAACGTTGCCCCAGAGGGGATCACCCGTTTGCCAGTTTAGTCTCTAGTCGGTTGAATCGAGCCCGTAGGCCGTGTGCAACACCCTGACGGCAAGCTCGGTTTCGTCCTCATCGATCATCACGCTGACCTTGATCTCGGAGGTCGAGATCGCCTGGATGTTGATACCGCGATCCGACAGCGAACGAAACATCGTGCTCGCCACACCCGCATGGCTCTTCATTCCCACGCCGACCACGCTGATCTTGGCGATCTGGCTGTCGGTGATGATGCGGTTGAAGCCGATCACGTCGCGCCGGTCTTCGAGCAGAGCCTGAGCACGGGCCAGGTCCGCCTGCGGGACGGTGAAGGTCACGTCGGTCTCGCCCTTGTCGCGGCCAACGTTCTGAATGATCATGTCAACATTGATGCTGGCGTCGGCCAGCGGCTCAAAGATATGCGCCACCGCGCCCGGCTTGTCCGGCACCCTTGTGAGGATGACCTTCGCCTCGGTCTTGTCATGCGCGATGCCGGTCACAAGCTGGCGTTCCATCAGGCCTCCTTTCACCATTTCGTCCATTTCTTCCTCGGAGACGATCAGCGTCCCGAGCAAATCATCCGCCGATGCATTGACGCTCTCATCCACGAAGCTGGAGAGCACCTGCAAGCGCACGCCCGCCTTCATCGCCAGCCCGACCGAGCGCGTCTGCAGCACCTTGGCACCGACACTCGCAAGTTCCAGCATCTCTTCGTAGGTCACCGCTTTCAGCTTGCGCGCCTTGGCCACGATGCGGGGATCGGTCGTGTAGACCCCGTCAACATCGGTATATATATCGCAGCGATCCGCGCCCACCGCAGCCGCAATCGCCACAGCCGATGTGTCCGAGCCGCCGCGGCCCATCGTGGTGATGCGGTCTGCGTGGCTAACCCCTTGGAAGCCCGGAATGACCGCGATCTCGCCCCGGCTGAGCGCTTCGAGCATTTCTGATGCGTCGATCGTCTCGACCCGGGCTTTGGAATGAGCCTCTATCGTGCGGATCGGCATTTGCCAGCCAAGCCAGCTGCGCGCCTTTTCACCCAACGATTGTAAGGTCAGCGCGAGCAGGCCACTGGTCACTTGCTCGCCACTGGAGACGACCACATCGTATTCGGCCGGGTCATGCAGCGGGTTGGCCTCGCGGCAGAAGCCCACTAGCCGATCAGTCTCGCCCGCCATTGCGCTCACGACCACAGCGACCTCGTTGCGCGCGCCCTCCTTGCCCGCCGCCTGCGCGCGCACGAGCCCTGCGACGCGGCGAATGCGCTCGGTCCCGGCCATGGAGGTCCCGCCAAACTTCATAACGATGCGTTGAGGCTTGTCCGTGCCCAAGAGTGACGTGCTCCTGCTGGTTTGGTGACTGGTTTGCCGCTCGAGGCGCTGTTAAGGACAGCGGATGGGAAACGCAAACACGACCATTCGGCCCGAAGAGGCCGCGTTCTTCTCCGAGCTGGCGCGCGACTGGTGGAACCCCAAAGGCAAGATGGCGAGCCTGCATGAGGTCAACCCTGTCCGCCTGCAATTCCTTCGCGACGCGATCGACGGGCACTGGCCCGGCTCAAGCGCTCTGGCCAAGCCGCTTGCCGACAAGGCCGTGCTCGACATTGGCTGTGGCGCGGGGCTGCTGTGCGAACCGATGGCGCGCCTGGGTGCGGACGTGACCGGGGTGGACGCGAGCACCGAAAACGTATCGGTCGCCGCCACGCACGCAGAGGCCGTGGGGCTCGACATAAGGTACATGGCTGGCGAAGTGGCCAAGATCGATATCGGCACATTCGACCTTGTCATCTGCTCTGAGGTGATCGAGCATGTCGCGGACAAGCGGGCCTTCATCGCCGACGTCGCCGCGAGCGTTGCGCCGGGCGGCCTGCTCGTCATGTCCACTCCCAACCGCACCGCCGCCAGCCGCGTCCTGCTGGTCGGCGCGGCTGAGGCGGTCGGTTATGTGCCCAGAGGCACGCACCGCTGGAGCGACTTCATCACGCCCGAAGAGCTCGAGATAATGCTCGACGACGTCGGCCTCGAAGTGACGAGTCGCCGCGGCATCGCCTATAGCCCGATGAAGGGCCTGCACCTGTCGGACAATGAAGCGCTCAATTACATCTTGAGCGCCAAGCGCCGATAGGTGCTCTCACTTCGCGTCAGTCGGCCTTGATCCAGTCGGTGTACTTGCCGAGCCGGCCCGAAAGCCCTGACGGCAGCTTGATGACGCCGGGCTTGCCTGTCTGAATATAGATCTGTGCGCCGCTGTTCCATTCAGCGTTTCCATACCGTTCACCCGGGGCGGCATCCGGGCGCTTGGGGGAAAGCCATTCGCCGCGATCAGCCCAAAAGGATCGCGTGCCTCGGGCTGGCGCGAGACGCAGGCCGCGCAGGATCTGCATGCCTGGCTCAAAGCCGTTTTCCTGCATCAGTGAATTCGCTGTCACGACAAATCCGCTGAGCGTACCGTCTGCATCCTGCCGAAATTCGATCATCCCGCCATAGCGCGAATTGCCCCAGACCCCCAGAACCGGATCGAAATTGCGGCAATCAGTGTTCGTCGTGGGACATTCATCGGTTGTGCCCGGGCGGACCCAGCCCTTGTATTTCGATATACCGCCGCTCAAGCTTGCGGATAGATAAAGGATACCAGGCTCGGCGCGCTTGATGAAAAAAACACCGCCGCTGATCCATTTGCCCTGTTCTTCGAGCCCGCCAGTCGCCTTGGGAATATTGGCGTTGTACACCTCGCTGTTGCTGGCGGAGAAAGACCAGGTGCGAGTAGCCTTTGGCTGATTGAGGCCGCGAGCAATGTGCATGCCTTCGCGATAGCCGTTCTTGCGCATTTCTTCGCTGACGTTTTTTATGTAGGCCGAAACCGTCCCGTCGTTTTGCAACCGAAACTCGATCGTCCCACCAAATTCGGGGTTGGTCCAGTCACCCAGAAGCGTGGACCACGCCTGGCAAGCGCGATCATCTTGCGGGCAATCAACCCGCCCCGGATTCTCCGCCCCCGCAGGACCCGCCGATATGACCAGCATTAGCCCTGCGCAAACGAGCGCGCGCGTGAATTTTCTCTCCATACCGTCCTTCGTCTAAGCGTTTTGAGTTGGGAAAGGGCTGCGGCTCGGCGTCTTGAAAGATCAATCGAGCGCGGTAGCCTCTCCCTCGTCTTCAAGCAGCGCGACCAGCTCCTTCACATTGTCGACGAAGAAGCCATCAGCTCCGCTCGAAATCGCCGCGTTCCAGAGCGTCTTGTACTCACCATCATCCGCATCCGTGCCCCTGCTGCGCAAGGCTTCCGGCAGAAAGCCGTTTTCCTTTCGCAGCGTCCAGGGGTGCACCGCCAGACCCGCCGTGTGCGCATCTTCAACCAGCCCTGTCGGCTCCATCGTCTCAGGGTCGAGCACATGTCCCATCCACGGGCCGATCCCTTCAGCATAGGCAGCAATCTCGGAAAGGCCCGGCGGGGTCAGCATTTCGGCCCAGCGCATGGACGGTTCGTCATAGGGCCCGCCTTCCGACGAGATCAGCATGATCAGCGGCGTATCGACCAGCTGGTTTAGCCGTTGCAGCGGGCGCACCTCGAATATCTGGACGAATACCGGCGCATCAGCGCCATCCAGCCCATATTGGCGCAGCTGCGCCACCAAGAGATCGACCATGTCGATCCCCTCCTGCTCCAGCATCAGCGTGGGATGCTTGAGTTCGGGATAAAGCCCGATTGTGCGGCCAGTCTCCGCCTCCTTGGCGCGCACCAATTGCACGATCTCGCCAAAGGTGGGGACTTGATAAAGACCGTTATAGGTGGCGCTCCCCGGCCGCGAACCGGGCACGCGTTCGCGCGCGCGCAGTGTGCGCAGTTCCGCGAGGGTGAAGTCCTCGGAGAACCAGCCCGCAACCCGCTGCCCCTCTACATTCTTGGTCCGCCGCCGGTCTTCGAACTCTTCGCGATTGGCGATATCAGTGGTGCCCGAAAGCTCGTTTTCGTGGCGCGCGACCAATTGCAGATCCTTGGTCACGACGAGGTCCGGCTCGATGTAATCGGCACCCTGATCGATCGCGCGCTCATAGGCGGCCAGCGTGTGCTCGGGCCGCTCGCCACTCGCGCCGCGATGGGCGATGATGAGCGGACGGCCATTGGCTTGCGCCCCGTTAGCGGAGCCATCATGGCCATCTGCCTTGGCGGCAGCCGGGAGTGCGAGAGCCAGCGCTCCCAGAACCAGTGTCACAAAAGCGCTGCGGACCATTCGTCTTCCTTGAAACCTATGAGGATGCCGCCCCCAGAAGCGTTGGCATATTCGACAACGGGGCGTTTGATCAGGCTGGGGTGCTGGACGAGCAGTGCGACAGCCTTGTGACTGTCCTCGCACGCCGCCTTTTCCTCATCGGAAAGCTTGCGGAACGTCGTGCCGCGTTTGTTGAGCACCACGCCCAGCCCCGTATCCGCGATCCACGCCTCCAGCTTAGCCGCGTGTGCGCCGACCTTCTTGTAGTCGTGGAAAGCGTAGTCGAGACCGTTCGCCTCAAGCCACTTCCGGGCCTTCTTGACCGTGTCGCAATTGGGGATGCCATAGATGTCAAGGCTCATGATCGGCTCTGTTCCTTCCTTCGTGTAGGAGACACAGGTTACACAGTCCAAAACTCGAAAACACACCTCGGCCGTACGCATCCGAGGGCTTTCAAAAAACGCCAGACCTCCCTACCGTGCCGCCGCCCGCAGGCTTCCTGAGGTCTGACCAGTCGTTGCGACGGTCTCCAATTCGGCGCGTAGCAAACCGCGCGCGTG
>JBCBKF010000087.1:0-9342 GCA_038522255.1 Pseudomonadota bacterium | reverse complement strand
TCAGTGGGTTCCACCTTCCCGCCGGGAAATTCCCATAGACCTCCATGGTGTTTTTCGAGCGGTCTTTGATGCATCAGCCAAAGGCCGTCATGGCGCTTCAGCGCACCCGCCACCACCCAGAGGGTTTGCTCATTCATGTCGGCTTTTTTTCCACTTCGATGGCCTGCCTCAACCTTTTGTTAAAACTCACGCCCGATTTTAATGGCAGTCAGCAACGTTGCAGACGGGTGGAGCCATGGTTTTGACGAACTTCCTAAAGCACATTGGAAACGACAGCCAGGGCGCGACCGCGGTCGAATACGGACTGATTCTTAGTCTTGTCGTGATTGCGATGGTCGGAGCTTTGCAGGCGGTTGCCGATGCAAACACCAACCAGTGGGACCGCGTCGAGACGAGAGCAACGGAGGCGATGGACGGTAATTAAGCTTTTCGAAAGGTCGCGAATTAGGGATTTCTCAAGAGCTGCCGCCTATCCATTTTAAAGTCTGTTCAAATTAACCGGACGGGCACGGGTACCGAAGACCAAACCAGGAGACTACACATGAACTTCATCAACAAGCTGGCTCGTGACGAGCAAGGCGCCACCGCCATCGAATATGGCCTCATCGCTGCTCTGATCGCCGTTGCTGCGATCACCGCAATGTCGAGCCTCGGCGATTCGCTGGGCAACACCTTCTCGGGCGTCGCCACGACCCTCGACAACAACCAGCCGGCCACCTAAGCTTTCAGAGCTTGGTCTTACGACCGGAAAACAAACCGAAAGCGGCGGGGTTCTCCCCGCCGCTTTTTGTTTTGCCTGTTTCAAACTACTCACCTGGCGCCAAGCGCCTACCGCGCACGAACGACCAGCTTCACCTTTTGTCCCTCACGCAGCTGGTCGCTTGATCCAAGGGCATTGAGCACACGAAAGCGCGCTTCCTGATTGTTGCTGTAGGCCATGCGCCGTGAAAGGCCGCTGATCGTATCACCTCGTTTGACGGTGATCACGTCAATCTGCTTTGGCACAACCGCGTTTGCTTCCGCGCTGGAAATGCGCCGCATGGATTGGAACATCGCGTTGAAGGTTGCTGCCCGGCCCGCCGGGGCGATCGCAGAAAAGTGATAAGCGCGATCGCGGCTGAACTCATAGGCGAAGACCACGATGTCGACTTGGCTGTTGCCATTTCGAGCGCGCGCAGTGCCATAGGCTGCGGTGAGTCCGTTAACGCTTGTGCGCTTTATCTCCTGTGGGGCGAGCGTGCTGTTGCTCCCGCCAAGCGTGCGAAATTGCTGACGGATATAGGTCTCCAGATTGCCCGAATAGGGCGCCAAGGTCATCTGCGCCTGGCCACTCTGTCCGCTGATCGTGACCGCACGCGACGAATTGACCATGTAGAACCCCTGCGGCGCGGTGAAAGACAGCCGCAGATCGGGGTGAATGAAGCGGCTCCCCTCAATAATACCCTGACTGGGATCGTCGCCGTAAAGCAACCCGTCAATGCGAGCGAGGAATGTATCGCGATAGGTTGCCCCGGTGCCGAACCCTTGCGCCTTGGTAAAGGCGGTCTGGACGCGGCTGGCGGGATCGGGATGGGTCGAGGCCCATTCGGGAACGCTCGCATTGCGCCCCTGCACCCGCGCATCGAGCGAGTTCTGCGCTGCCAGGCTTGAAAGCACGGTTCCCATAGCGCGCGGATCATAGCCAGCGCGGGTCAGATAGGTGATGCCGAGTTGGTCAGCCTCCAGTTCCTGGCTGCGAGAGAATTTGAGCGTGAGCAATTGCGAGCCTTGCGTGAACAACCTGGTCGCCGCATTGCCGACCGCGCTGTCGCCCAGCAACACCGAGCTTGCAATCGCGCCAAGCAGTCCCAGGCCCTGATTGCGCTGGGCGGCCTGTTGTCGGCGTTGCGAATGGCGCGCGGCGACATGACCCACTTCGTGACCCATGACCGCTGCCAGCTCCGCCTCATTGTTCATCAGCGTCACCAGCTGGCGCGTCGTGTAGACATAGCCGCCCGGCACCGCGAACGCGTTATGGACCGGTGAGTTCAGCAAGCTTACGGTAAAGCTGTCGCGGGCACCGCCAAGACCCGAATGCACCGCGACGTTACGCGTCACAAGCTCGACATAATCCGCCTGAGGCCCGCTCATCGCGCCGCCGAATTCAGCCAGCAATTGCGGGTGATATTCAGCGCCCTGCTGTGACTCTGCCGGTGTGATCGGCGTTGACGCCGAGGGGATTGAACCCCCACCCACACAACTGCTTAATGCAAGGACGAGCGGTGCTGCGCCCGCCATCCATAATGCCCTGCCATTCATCGACATCACTGCCCCTCCCTTGATTTCAAGGTGACGTGTCGGCTGCAACATTAACGGGAACGGCCCACCGGCAGCAAGTCCCTTGCGATGCCACGACGCATAATGAAAGACAGCCAGCGGTCAGCCGCCCATCTGCAAAAAGCGTTCCTCGCGCATCCGTGTCAGTTCCTTGCCCGACTTCTTCGAAAGCGCGGCCAATTCTTCGTTCAGCGCCCGTCCCAGTGCTTCGCTCGCGCTCTTGGGATCGCGGTGTGCGCCGCCCACCGGTTCCTTCACAATCCGGTCGATCACTTTGAGCCGTTTCAAATGCTGCGCGGTAACCTTCATCGCTTCGGCCGCCTCAGGCGCCTTTTCCGACGTGCGCCACAGGATCGACGCGCACCCTTCGGGCGAGATCACCGAATAGACCGCGTGCTCCATCATCAAGACCCGCTCAGCGCTTGCCAGCGCGACCGCACCCCCCGACCCGCCTTCGCCTACGATCACCGCTACCATTGGCACAGGCAAAGCGAGGCACGCCTCAGTCGATCGCGCGATTGCCTCCGCCTGGCCGCGCTCTTCGGCTTCGAAACCCGGAAAGGCACCAGAGGTATCGACCAGCGTCACCACCGGCAGACCAAAGCGCCCAGCCATCTCCATCAGGCGGATCGCCTTGCGATAGCCCTCCGGCTTGCCCATGCCGAAATTGTGCTTGATGCGGCTTTGGGTGTCATTGCCCTTTTCATGGCCGATCAGCATTACGCGGCGACCCTCGCCGCTCTCACCTTTCAACCGGGCAAAGCCTCCCATGATCGCCAGGTCATCACCGAAACAGCGATCCCCGCCCAGAGGCATGAATTCATCGAAGGCGTTCGCCACGTAATCGCGAAAATGCGGCCGCGCGGGATGGCGGGCAACCTGCGTTTTCTGCCAGGGCGTAAGCGAGGCGTATGTACTTGCCAGAAGTTCACCGATCTTGCTTTCCAGACGCTCAATATCCGCCACTTCCGCAGCGGTGCTTTCTGAACCTGCATTACGCAGGCTTGACAGGCGCTCTTCAAGATCGGCGACCGGCTTCTCGAACTCGAGGTAGGAAGTCATCCCGCGGCGCTAGTCCGGTTGTGGTCGGGTCGCAAGGGGATGTCGCGAATTGACAAGCGCAACAAGGCGGGCCGCATCCACGTGGGTATAGATTTGGGTGGTCGCAATATCGGCGTGCCCGAGCAGCGACTGAAGCATGCGCAGATCCGCGCCACCCTCCAGCAGATGGGTCGCAAAAGCATGGCGCAGAACGTGCGGACTGATGCCAGCAGGATCGAGCCCAGCGCGTATGCTCAACCCTTTGAGCAGCTGGAACAGGCGCACGCGCGACAAATGGCGCGCCCCGCCCGGTTTCCTGGGCTGCGAGGGGAAAAGAAAAGGGGATGACGGCGTTGTGGGCCGCACGGCCAGCCAGCTGGTCAACGCATCGCGCGCGCGGTCGCTAACGGGCACCATCCTGCTGACATCGCCCTTCCCCTTGATCGTCATCAGCGGCGCATCGCGCGGCAACGCCACCAATGGCAGCGCGACCAACTCGCTTGCCCGCAGACCCGAGCCGTAGAGGAGTTCAAGCAGCGCAAGCAGCCGGACACTGGCCGAACTCTGTGAAGCGGCTTCAAGCTCGGCGCGGGCGAACAGGGCATCCACCGCCTCGTGGCTCAGCGCTCTTGGCAAAGGGCGGCGCGTGCGCGGATTGGGCAAGGCACCCGACGGGTCATCGCCGCGCCACCCTTCATCGAGCGCAAAGCCAAAATACTGTCGCAGCGCCGATGCCTTGCGCGCGACAGTAGAGGGCGCCAGGTCTGCCCATTGCGGGCCAAGCCTCGCGACATCCGTGCGGCTCACAGTGGCAAGATCGCCGATCAGGGCTTCGGCGCCCTCAAGATCGCGGGTGTAGGCGGCAAGCGTATTGGGCGCTGCGCCGCGCTGCGCGCTCAGCATGTCGAGGAACGCCCGGATCGAAGCTGACATGGATGTCTGCCCGCTCAGCCCCGCGCGACCGCCTCTGCAGCGATCATGCGCGCGTGCGCCTTGAGCCCAACCTCGGACAAAGCGGCGGTGATATGGAACAAGTGCAAGGGCGTCATCTGCGACCAGTCATCGCCTTGCATTCCCAGGCCCGCCAGCATCGCAACAAGCGCCGGGTTCTTCACCTCGGAAGCGCGACGGATCATCCGCACCCAGCGTGTCTCACGATCCAGATCGAGCGACAGGCGGCCCTCCAACGCGCGGCGGTCTGCTGCGCTGATGCGCCCAAGCCCGGCGAGACTGGCGACTAGGAATTGCGACTTGCGCCGCTGTTCGCTCGCATCGTTATCTGCAAACGCATCCAATCCCTCTTCGCGTATCACCGGGCCCTGCGGATCAGCCAATGCCAGCAAAGCCCAGCCGATTGTCCCCTCCGATGCGACCTGTTTCCAGGCAAGAGCGTCGCGTTCAAGCCCGGCTGCCAGCATCGAGGCGATCAGCCCATCAGCACTGTTGGCGAGTGCAGGCGCAGGGGGGACACGTGCAGCGGCATAGGCGGTCATGACCTGTGCCCAATGCGCCGATTGCGTCGCCTGCTCAACCTGCTCCGCTGGTGCATCACCGCTCGCAGCGTTCTGCCACAAGGCCTCCATCGCTGAGACCCGCGCCGCCGGACTGGGCGCCAGATAGGCCATGCGAAGGCTGCGCGCGCGTTCACCCTGTGCGCCGCCAATCGCGGCATCGCTGTAAATTTTGCTGTAAAGATCAACGAGCGCTTGTGCCGAGAATATGCCCTCCTCGCCCGCGCGCGCCGCGTGCTGCGCGCGCCGAGCCAGTGGAAGCATTGCCGCGCTGGCGCCCGCACGATGATAATACCCGCCCAAATCTTCCAGCAACGGCTCTGGCACTGGTTCGCCGACCGCGTTCGCAAACGCAAAGCGCCAGGGGTTCAGTTCATCCACCCCTTCCCATTCGATCTCGACCCCGCGCCGACCGCGCCCCGCCGCGCCGGCAAAACGCCGCGCCAGAAGGATGTCAATCGGCGGCGCAATCTCTTCCCTGAGTGCGGCGTCCAGCTGTGATCCAGCCAAAGCGGTCTCGCCTGCATAGGCGTTGCAGATCGCCGCGATCATCGTCCATTGCGCCGCGCGCTCCCCATCGCTTTCCGGCGCACCGCGAAGCCGAACGAAAGGGCACAATCCCACAGGATCAGCTTGAGCGATAAAGGCCGTCAACGCTTCTTCGGCGAGTTCCTCTGACCAGTTGGCCGTATCGACATCCTGGATCAGTGCGCGCGCTACGGCATATTCACCCAACCGATTAAGCGCTCCGGCGCGCAAGGCCGCAAATTCAACGGGCTCCATGCCATCAGGGGCCTGCAGGCGGCTCGCCAGGGCGCGGCGAAAAAGGATGTGTCCCCAGCGCGAAACCAGCGGCTTTGCCGTGCCTGAGAGCGCCGCTCGCACGAGCTTAGGCGGCTGCTTGCCAAAGCTTGCGATGGGAAAGCCGCCTTCCGCTGGGGCCACCAACCCAACTTGCGCCAGCGAACGACGTGCCGCTGGCGGAATGTCATATTGCGGCTTGAGACCGAACAGGTCATCCAACTCGTCTGTGGTGAGTTGCTCAAGCTCCTCAACGGTGGGCAGTTCGCGCAGTTCTTCGTCTGAGAGTTCCGAAACCGGGGGCAGCGTCACGGCCCCTGGCGCAGGTGTACTGCCAGGTACTGGGGTTTCGCCGGGAGCTGGTGACGCAGGAACCACGGGGGCCACTGATGGCGGCGGCGTGGGCGATGCGGTGGGCGTGGGCAGCGGGTCCTCAAATCCCGGCGGGAGCAGCGATTCCGGGGTGCGCTGCGCCAGAACCAGGCTACCACCCAGCGTCCCAAGGCAAGCGCCCGCCACACCCAGCGCAAACCATGCGCGCGCACGCGCGGGTGAATTATCCAACTGGTTCATGATGATCCCTCGCCAGCGGGCACCGCCACTGGCTGCGCAATCGGTCTGATCGGTTCCTCACCGCCATCAATCCACGCAACACCCATCACCACGCCCAGCAAAACAAGCAACGCGGCGAGCCACATGCCTGGATTGCGCCCGCGCTTCACAGACTCTGACTTCACAGACTCTGGCTTCACAGGCTTTGACTTCACAGCTTGTGCATTTGGAGCCCCCGAAAGGGGAGCAGCGCGTTGCTCGCTCAATGACGTCAGGCCTTCGTGCATATTGCGCGCGCCCTACCCCATCTATAGGCGTCACTTCAATGACAGACGCAAAGCGCCCACAGGAAGCCATCGCGACGAACGCGCCCCCGCCCGGCGCCGCTCTGATGCAGCGCCCAGTGGTGCTGGTGGGATTGATGGGCGCGGGCAAGTCAACGGTCGGGCGTCGCCTTGCCCAGATGATGAACCGTCCTTTTGCAGATGCAGATGATGCGATTGAGGATGCCGCGCAGCGCTCCATCCCGGAAATCTTCGAAGAATTTGGCGAGGCGTATTTTCGCGATGGCGAACGTCGCGTCATCGCCCGGCTCCTTGATCAGGAGGGTGGAGTCATTGCAACAGGTGGCGGCGCGTTTGTCGATCCGCAAACCCGTGCGATGATCCTGGAGCGCGGGATAGCGGTGTGGATTGACTGCGACATCGAGACGCTGGTTGAGCGGACATCGCGCCGCGATCATCGCCCGCTGCTCAAAACGGGCGATCCGCGCGAAATCCTGACGCGCCTGCTCGACGAACGGCGGCCCGCTTATGCGCAGGCGCATGTCCGCGTCAGAAGTCAGGATGGCCCGCATGCGGACACCGCTGCGGCGATTCTGCGCGCAATTGAGGAGCGGCTAACGTGAGTGAGGATTGCACCATCCGCGTCGAGCTTTCTGGGCGCAGTTACGATGTGATGGTCGGGCGCGGTCTGTTGAATGACACAATAGTCCAAGCGCGCGATTTTATCGAACCATATGCAATAACTCACGAAACGCATGGCAGCCGCCCGATCCCCGTGGTCGCCGACGTCAACGCGCGTCAACATCATGGTGACCGATTGGCCCATTCGCTGGCCAGTGATGGCTATGAAATCGCCTGGTATGATGTTGAGCCTGGTGAGTCTTCAAAAAGTTGGGAAAGCCTTCAACATCTGACCGAATGGCTCCTGGATCTTGGTGTCACCCGCTCCGATCAGGTGTTTGCCTTTGGCGGCGGCGTGGTGGGCGACCTCACCGGTTTTGCCTGCGCCATCCTGAAGCGTGGATGCGGCTTCGTCCAGATCCCGACAACGCTGCTGGCGCAGGTGGACAGCTCGGTCGGAGGCAAGACGGCGATTAACACGAAAAGCGGCAAGAACCTCATCGGCGCTTTCCATCAGCCCTCTCTGGTCCTGGCCGATACTGACACTTTGGCGAGCCTGCCTAACCGCGAAATGCGTGCCGGATACGCCGAAGTGCTAAAGTACGGCCTTTTGGGTGATGCGGAGTTTTTCACCTGGCTTGAGTCAAACGGCACCAAAGTGATCGCACGTGAACCCAGCGCGCTTCAGCACGCTGTCGCCACCAGTATCCGTGCCAAAGCGCGCATCGTCGCTGAAGACGAGCGGGAGCTATCAGGACGGCGCGCTTTGCTCAATCTGGGGCATACATTCGGCCATGCTCTAGAAGCGGAAACCGGCTTTTCCGATACGCTTTTGCATGGCGAAGCAGTCGCACTGGGCATGGTGCTGGCAGCGCGTTATTCCACGCGGCGCGGTGAACTGAACGACGCCCATGCCAAGCGCGTTGCGGAGGCGGTTGCCTCATCCGGCCTGCGCACCGAGATCGCTTCATTGGGACTGGGGTGCGATGGCGCGCGCCTGGTCGATCATATGCGCCATGACAAGAAGATGGACGCGGGCACGCTTCCCTTCCTGCTGCTTCGTTCGATTGGCGATGCCTATGTGGCGCGCGATGTCGACCTGGGCGATGTCGCCGAGTTTCTAAACGACGAACTGCGCGCCGCGACGCCAGCGTGAGCGGGCCGCGGTTATTGTGTTCACGCGCTTTCCTGCATTTCCGCCTTGGCCCGGAATTTCGAAACTTTGCGCGCAATCGGCCGTTTGATCGGGGTGACGGTGTCATCGCCGTTTTCGGCCATCATCACGTCGTGATCGGCAAACAGAGCTTCGATCTCCGCGCGCCGTTCAAGCAGCGTATGCGCGATACCAGGCGCCAGGCTTTCGCCATCGCCAATCTGTCCAAGAACCGCTGCAAGGTCACTCACCGTCGCATCACGGGGCGTCTTGAAAAAATGCCCCTTGCGATCAAAATATCCACGTCCGATCCTAGCCATTACCAATCCCCTAGTCTGACTGCGCCTGCATGAAGCACAATGCGAATCGCGACCCATCCTGCGTACAATAATCCTGTTTTAAGGACGAATTAGCCAGACCTATTGTTCAAATTCGCCAGCATAAACACAGCAAATGTATGTTTTTAAAGGATTTCTAAAAACGCCTTGCGCCAATGAGGCACAGCATTTGCAAAATATCTTAAGGTTTGTGCGCAGGCTTGTTTCAGCCGTGTTGCCAAGCGTTGCGGAGTTAGCTGCAAGCTTACTCAAGCTCGAGAATCACCGCGTCCACCGCCAGACTGTCGCCTTCACTTGCGTTGATTTGAGCGATCGTCCCCTGCTTTTCGGCGCGCAGGATGTTCTCCATCTTCATCGCTTCAACGGTCGCCAGCGGCTGGCCCGGCTGCACCGCATCACCCGCGCCCACATGCAGCTTCACGAGCATGCCAGGCATCGGACAGATCAGCATTTTGGACAGATCAGGCGGCTCTTTCTTGATCATCCGGCTTTCATGTCCAGCAAGACTGAACGGCAGCGCCAAAGCGCGGGTCGCGGCGCCTCTGGTGGTGATCACCCAGTGCGCGCCATCGCGTTCGACCATAAGGCCTAGCGTTTCGCCGCTGTCGATCATTGAAGGCGCCTTGACCATTCCGGGCCTCCAGTCGCAATGGCCCTCCATCCGGATCCCGACGCCCAGCGCAAGGCCCTCGCCACGCACCACTGCGTGCCGGTTATCGCCGGGC
>JBCBKF010000086.1:0-9376 GCA_038522255.1 Pseudomonadota bacterium | reverse complement strand
TTGATCACGCCGTCATCGTTGCGATCAAGCTTGGAGAATTGGTCGCCCCTCGCCTTCGCAAGCTCCT
Organism: Pseudomonadota bacterium; assembly: GCA_038522255.1. Lineage (GTDB taxonomy): Bacteria > Pseudomonadota > Alphaproteobacteria > Sphingomonadales > Sphingomonadaceae > Erythrobacter. The sequence goes on along the minus strand of JBCBKF010000086.1, from coordinate 9,309 downwards.
CGCGCGTGGTTTTGCCATCCTCATTGGCGTCGGCATCGGTCAGCATCTTGGTGAGCCGTTCAAGCTGCTCGGCCATTTTTTCCGGATCCATTTCTGCCGGATTGGGCATGTCCTGGGCAAAGGCGGCGGACGTAGCAGCGGCAAGGGTCATGAGGGCAGCACAAGACGCCTGGGCGAGGAGAGAAATGCGTTTCGTCATTGCTGTGTCCTTTCCGGTAGTGATTGGGCACACCCTCGATTGCGGGCAGCGCTGTAATACAGGCGATTAGGGCGAAGAAAAGAGCGTTGTCGCGCCACTCGCCGCATTTTCCACGCGCGCTGAGCTTATGGCAAAAGGGCCGCCGCGCCAGCCCGCGAGACAGCCCTTCTTTCAGATCGCACAATATCAGTCCTGATTGGTCAGCCTGCCGGATCGCTGAAACTGGCCGGGAGCGCAGCGTTGACGACCCCACCATCGACTGTAACCGTATCGCCGATCACATAGTCGCCTGCGCGGCTGCACAAATAGATGGCGGCGGCGGCCATATCTTCCTTGCTGCCGATCCGTTTCGCAGGAATGCGGGCGGCTGAGGCGTCGGGTGCGTGCTTGGCGGCCTTGTTCATCTCGCTTGCAAAGGCGCCCGGCGCGATTGAAGTGACGATGATGTTGTCATCGATCAGACGCGCAGCCATGCGCCGTGTGAGTTGGATGACGGCGGCCTTTGACGCCTGATAGGGATATGTCTCCCAAGGATTGATCCGCTGGCCATCAATTGACGAGACGTGGATCACCTTGGCCGGGTGATCCCCCTTGCCGCCTGAAACCAACAGGTCGTGGAGCTTTTGTGTCAGGAAAAACGGCGTCTTGACATTGAGGTCCATCGTGCGGTGCCAGCCCGCTTCGGTAAACTCCAGATAGTCCTGGCCCCAGGCCGCGCCCGCATTGTTGATCAGGATGTCGAGCTTTTCTTCGCGCTCCTTCATCGCATCGGCCAGCGCGACGATCCCGTCCATCTGGGAAAGGTCCGCTGGAATGCCGATCACTTTGTCCGCGCCGAATTCCTCGACGGTTTCTTCCATCTGCTCAACCTTGCGCGCCGAGATGTAGACCCGCGCGCAACCCGCTGAGAGCAGTCCTTCAACAAACATCTTGCCAATGCCGCGGCTGCCGCCAGTGACCAGCGCGATGCGCCCGTTGAGGCTGAAAAGCTTTTGTACATCCATCATCACAGTCTCTCCCTTAATATCCGCTCATTTCCGCAACGCGGCCTGCGTGGAAATAGGCGTCTCCCAGGAATTCCTGCAAGGCGCGGTCGCGCTTCATGTAAAGGCCGATATCATATTCGTCGGTCATGCCGATGCCGCCGTGCATCTGTACGCCTTCCTTGACCGCAAGGCCGGCGGCCTTGGCCACCTTGGCCTTGGCAACCGAGGTCATCAGATCAGCGCTTTCGGTGCCCGCATCGGCAAGCTGCTGCGCCTTGATCACAACCGCGCGCGCGATTTCGACCTCGGAGTAAAGATGGCTGGCGCGGTGTTGAAGGCCCTGAAATTCCCCGATCAGCTTGCCGAACTGTTTGCGCTGCTTGAGATAATCGACGGTCATGTCCATCGCCCCGCGCGCAACGCCCACGCCTTCCGCTGCGGCGCCGAGACGGCCAGCGCTCAGCATGGCGTTGAGAACTTCGCGTCCGCCATCAACCTCGCCGATCACCGCGTCACCATCGAGTTCGACGCCGTCGAACTGTATGTGAGTGGCGACCGAACTGTCGACGAGGCGCACGGGATCCTGCGTCATATTCGGGGCATCTTTTGGAACAGCGAACACGGTCAGCCCCTCTTCGTCTTCGTCAGACCCGCTGGTACGCGCGGCAACCACGATCATGTCGGCGCTGGCCCCGTGGACCACGAAGCTTTTCGAGCCGGTCAGCTTGAACCCGTTCCCCGATTTCTCGGCCTTTGTCGCTATGCGGCTGGGGCGATGCTTGGCGGTCTCGTCAATGGCGACGGCGTAGACGGCTTCACCCTCAACCAGGCCAGGCAGATAGCGCCCCTTAATGTCCGCTGAGCCGTGCTTGATCGCGGTCGCGGCGAGTACGGACGAGCTCAGGAAGGGCGACGGCGTCAAATTGCGGCCGATCTCTTCTAGCACGATGCCAGCTTCGACATGTCCCAGGCCTAGGCCCCCATCCGCTTCATCGAGCAGCATGCCGGTAAAGCCCATTTCCGCCATCTGTTTCCAGAGCGCGTGGCCAAAGCCGTCCTTGCAATCGCGATCACGCCAGTGGCGCAATTGTTTGGCGATATTGCCTTCTTCGGCCAGAAATCCGCTCGCAGTGTCCGCCAGCATGGCCTGATCGTCTGTATGAAACAGGGGCATGAGATCCCTCCTCTCTCGGGGTTTTTCGTGATTGGGGCCGCCCACGATCCCTTCGGCGGCGGCCCATAAAGGGGCCTCGCGCGGCCTAGGCGCCCGGCAGATCGAGAATGCGCTTCGAGATCACGTTCAGCATGATTTCGCTGGTTCCGCCTTCGATCGAGTTGGCCTTGGTCCGCAGCCAGCCGCGCGACGGGGCACCGCCATTGGTCTCGTCGCTCTCCCATTCGAGGCTGCGCGAACCGCCAACGCTCATCATCAATTCGTGGCGGCGCTTATTCAGCTCGGTGCCGGTGTACTTCATCATGTTGGGCTGAGCCGGGTGGCCCTTGCCTGCTTTCATCTCGTCCATGAACTTTTCACCCATGGCCGTGAAAGCCAGCGCATCGACATCAAACATCGCCAGTTCGGCGCGCAAAACGGGATCGATCTCGTCACCGGTCTTGGCGCTATGGCGCTTCATCGCTGCGCCGATTGCCGCAGTGCGCTCTCCCCCGCCCATGCCGGAGATCATCTCGCGCTCGTGGCCGAGCAGGTATTTCGCCACATCCCAGCCGCGATTGACCTCACCCACTTGCGCAGGGATATCTTCGCCATAGCTTTTGGGCACCACGACATTGTCGAGGAAGGTCTCACAAAAGGGCGAGGCGCCACTGATCAGCTTGATCGGCTTGGTCGATACACCCTGCGTGGCCATGTCGATCAGCGTGAAGGTGATGCCCTGATACTTGTTGTCCTTGTCGGTGCGCACTAGGCAGAAAATCCAGTCGCATTGGTCCGCGTAAGAGGTCCAGACCTTTTGGCCATTGACGACCCAGTGATCGCCTTTGTCTTCGCCATAGGTCTGCAGGGACACAAGGTCCGAGCCCGAGCCGGGCTCCGAATAACCCTGGCACCAGCGGATCTCGCCGCGCGCAATTTCATTGAGGAATTTCTGCTTCTGTCCTTCGGTGCCGAATTTCAACAGCGCCGGGCCCAGCATCCAGATGCCAAAGCTCGAAAGCGGAGGGCGCGCATTGATGCGGCTCATCTCCTGGCGCAGCACCTTGGCCTCAGCCGGGTTCAGGCCAGCGCCGCCATATTCAACCGGCCATGATGGGACGGTGTAGCCCTTGTCGCGGCACACCTCAAACCAGGCTTTCTGCGCGTCATTCTTGAACGTAGCGCGGCGCCCACCCCAATAGACATCGTCATCCTCGCGAACGGGCTGGCGCATTTCAGCCGGGCAGTTTGCCTCAAGCCAGGCGCGCGTTTGGGTACGGAAGGTTTCCAGTTCGGACATTGTGCCGACTCCTCTCTATTCGTTCTTTAATTGACGCTTACGTTATGGGAAGAAGGACGCGAGGGGCAAGCGCGATTTGGGCACAGGCCGTGCCAGATTTAAAAGCTGGCATTTTCCGTAGCGTCAAATGCACCACTCCATCCGCTCCCATTGACGAAACGCGCAAGACTCCTAGGCTTGAGGCATAATTGGGAGAGGAAATGCGAGGATGCGATTCTCGAGACAAGCGGTCGTGGTGACGCGAGCCGCGGTGAACAAGGCGGCGCAATGACCAGCACGCACAGCCCGCTTCCCATAAGACTGAAGCTGATCCACGGCTTCGGCGCCGTCGCATTCGGCGTCAAGGATGTAGGTTTTTCCTTCTTCCTGCTCATTTTCTACAATCAGGTGCTCGGCATGGATGCAGGGCTGGTCAGCATCGCGCTGCTGATTGCGCTGCTGGTCGATGCGGTGATCGACCCGATCCTCGGCAATCTGTCGGACCGCACCTATACGCGCTGGGGGCGCAGGCTTCCCTGGCTCTATGCAGCACCAATCCCGCTCGCCGTGTGCTGGGTGCTTTTGTGGTCCCCTCCTGCGGGCGAGGCGCCAAGCTTCCTCGGTCTTGTCACGATCGCCATATCCGTGCGCGTGCTGCTGTCGGCATGCGAGGTGCCTTCGATCAGCCTCGTGCCCGAGATCACCGCAGATTATGACGAGCGCACCACCCTGTTCCGGTTCCGCTACCTGTCTGGCTGGCTCGGCGGGCTGACGATGATGATCCTGGCCTACACGGTGTTTCTCACCGGTCCCGAGGGCCTGCTCACGCGTGAAGGCTATGCGCCGTTCGGCATTCTTGGCGCGGTGCTGATGGTGATATCAGTCATCGGATCTGCAGCGGGCCAGCACCATCTCGTTGCCCGGCTGCCCGAGCACAAGCCCAAACCCTTTTCGCTGCGCGCCGCGTTTGGCGAGATTTTCGATGCCTTTTCCGAACGCAGTTTCCTGATCTTCGCTGCGGGGGGACTGGCCGCCTATGTCAGCCAGGGCATGACCTTTTCGATCTCCAATTACCTCAACCTGTTCGTATGGTATCTTGACAGGCCAATCACGCCTGACGCCCCTGCATGGCTCACCGGGCTGGTGGCCTATCCGATCATGCTATTTCTCTCAGTTGTGCTGATGTTCCTGATCGTCGGCCCCATGCATGCGCGCTTTGGCAAGGCGAGGAGTGCTGTGATCGGGGCAATCGCCAGCATCGGGATCGGACTCACCCCTTACGCGCTGCTGCTGTCAGGCTGGTGGTGGGAACCGGGCACGCCAGCTTCCACCTTCGCGTATTTCGGCTTCAACCTGTTCGCCAACACGATGGGCGTGGTCATGATGGTGTCCGCCACCTCGATGATCGCCGAGATCGTCGAGGCGTTTGAGGAGCGCACCGAACGCCGTGCGGAAGGCGCGTTTTATTCAGGCAATTGGTTGATTCAGAAATGCGCCACCGGGGCCGGCATCTTTATCACCGGGCAGATCATCTCGTTCTCGCAATTGCAGACCAATTCGGCGCCGGGCGAAGTGGCAGCCGACGTAATCGCAACGATCGTAATCGCGTATGGCATCGCCTCGGTCGTGCTGGCGCTGGTCGCGGCCTACTGGCTCGGCAATTTCCCGATCAGCCGCGCCGAGCATGAAGCGCGGCTTGGCCGCCTGTCGCAGCGCAAGGTCCGGCAAGTCGCGCCCATTCACGGGGAACCGGGCGATGGGTTGCAACTGCCAAAACGGCCGCAAATGCCGCCTGTCACCCGCTGAAACGGGCCGCGCGCGGAAAATCAATGGTTGGCCTTGGCCACGCGCCGTGCCACGCTATGCAAAAGACTCGAACAAATTCGGACGAGAGAGGGATGAATTATGGATTTTGAACCCACTGAACGCCAGGCCTACTGGGCTGGCCGCGTGCGCGATTTCATCGAAAAGGAAATCCGCCCCAATGTCGACACCTACAAACAGCAAGACGCCGAAGGTGATCGCTGGAAGGTGATCCAGGTGGTCGAGGACAAAAAGAAGCTCGCCAAGGAAGCGGGCATCTGGAACCTCTTCATGCCGCCGCGCAATGACAGCCATCACCATGTGGACGACACCTATGAGTTTGACGGCCCCGGCCTCACCAACCTCGAATATGCCCTTTGCGCCGAAGAAATGGGCCGCATCGGCTGGGCGAGTGAGGTGTTCAATTGCTCCGCGCCTGACACTGGCAATATGGAAGTCTTCCACCGTTATGGCACGCGCGAGCAGAAAGAGCGCTATCTCGGCCCGCTCATGAACGGTGACATCCGTTCCGCCTTCCTCATGACGGAGCCTTTCACCGCATCATCTGACGCGACCAACATCGAAACCCGGATTGAGCGCGATGGTGATGAATACGTCATCAACGGGCGCAAGTGGTGGTCTTCGGGCGCGGGTGATCCGCGTTGCAAGGTCGCCATCGTGATGGGTAAAAGCGATTTCGAAGCCAAGCGCCACGCGCAGCAATCAATGGTATTGATGGAGCTTGACCAGCCGGGCGTGAACATCCTGCGCCACCTGCCTGTCTTTGGCTACGACGATGCGCCCCATGGCCACATGGAAATCGAACTCAAGGATGTTCGCATCCCGGCCAGCAACATGTTGCTCGGCGAAGGTCGCGGTTTCGAGATCGCACAGGGTCGCCTTGGGCCGGGCCGTATCCACCACTGCATGCGCACGATCGGCGTCGCCGAGGAAGTGCTGGCCAAGATGTGCAAGCGCCTGCAAGAGCGCGAAGCCTTCGGCAAACCTGTCTACAAGCATTCGGTCTGGGAAGAGCGCGTTGCCCGCGCGCGCATTGATATCGACATGACGCGCCTGTTGTGCCTGAAGGCCGCTGACATGATGGACAAGGTGGGCAACAAAGCGGCCAAGCAGGAAATCGCCATGATCAAGGTGCAGGCGCCCAACATGGCCCTGTCGATCATCGACGACGCGATCCAGGCACATGGGGGCGGCGGCGTGTCGGAGGACTATGGCCTTGCCAAGGCCTATGCCTCGATGCGCACGCTGCGTCTCGCGGATGGGCCCGATGAAGTGCACGCGCGCTCGATCAGCCGTATGGAGATCAGCAAGCACGCACCCGAAGAAGGCCCCTCCGCCAACGCGCTGCGGGGCGGTGTCGGCTCGCCCGCCAATGATGGCGGCATGAGTTCGGGCGATCTGGGCGTCGCGCGCTAAACCAAGGGATCCCGCTTTCACGGGCAAACGCAAAGCGGGGCGGTGCGCGGCGGCGCGCCGCCCCTTTTGCGAGCGAAGAGAAACCCAATGGAAATTGACTTCGACAAGGAAATGGTCGGCACGGTCGCAGTGACCGAAATGGACAAGCTCGATTTGGACGCGCTTACCGCGTGGTTTGAGGAGAACGTCGAAGGTTTTGCCGGACCCATCAGCTACACCAAGTTCAAGGGCGGCCAGTCCAACCCGACCTACAAGATAGAGACGCCTGGCAAAGATGGTCAGGGCACCAATTACGTCCTGCGCCGCCAGCCGTTTGGAAAACTGCTTCCAAGCGCCCACGCCGTGGATCGCGAATACGCCGCGATGACGGGGCTATATCCCACCGGCTTTCCCGTGCCCAAGACGTATGGCCTGTGCGAAGACCCCGAAGTCATCGGCTCCAAGTTCTTCGTGATGAGCATGGCCGATGGCCGCTCGCTCTGGAACGGCTCGCTGCCTGGTCTCACGCCCGAGCAACGCCGCGAGCACTACTATGCCATGATCGACACCATCGCCGACATGCACCTCAACGATCCGCAGGAGATCGGCCTTGGCGATTATGGCAAGCCGACCGACTATTGCGCACGGCAGGTCGCGCGTTGGTCCAAGCAATACAAACTCTCCGAAACCGAGCACATGCCGCAGATGGAGCGGCTGATCGAATGGCTGCCCGATACGATCCCGGCGCAGCACGAATCGAGCGTGGTCCATGGCGATTACCGGATCGACAACGTGATCTTTCACAAGACCGAACCGCGCATTATCGCCGTCCTGGACTGGGAACTTTCCACGCTGGGCGATCCGATCGCGGATTTCAGCTATTTGATGCTCAACTGGCACCAGCCCGCCGATGGTCGCGCGGGGCTGCTGGGCCTTGAACTGGAAGCGCTGGGCATTCCAACGGTCGATGAAGCGGTGGAGCGGTATGTCGCGCGCACCGGCTATCCTGTGCCCCCGATGGACTGGTACTTCGCCTACAACCTGTTCAGGCTCGCCGGCATCATTCAGGGCATCAAGAAGCGCGTCATTGACGGCACAGCCTCGTCCGCTCACGCCAAGCAGATGAGCGAGCGCGTCGCCCCGCTGGTGGAACGGGCGCACATGTTCGCGCTCTCGGCCGGGATGCCGGAATAGCTCAGAACGATGCGTTAAAGCTGATCAGACCGCCGACATCCTCGGGCGCACCGGCGATGTGGCCCGGCTCGCTGCGGTGGAACATGCTGGCGCGTGCATAGCCAAAAAGGACGGGCGCGCTCCAGGCGATCTCGGTCATGATCTCGCGCCCCTCAGGCGACAGGTTCAAGCTTTGGCGGCCAAGAATAGGCGTCTCAGTCGCGTAGTCATAGGCGACAGGCAGATCGAAGGAGAGGCTTCCCCCGGTGACGCGCAATGGCTGGCTTACGCGCAGGCCAAGCGTCGCTCCAAGGCTCGTGAAGTGTGCCCGCGACACATCAACCGACCAGGCATTGCTCATCAATTGCGAGCCGTCGGCAATCTGGGCCGAGCCACGCGGCTGCGTTATCCCGTAACGCACTGCCCCGCCCACGCGCCACGCACCAAATCGCCGCGACGCCTCCGCGTCCAGGAACATGGTCTGCGCGCCGCGAAAGCCAAGCGAGGGATTGAAGTGCCCGCCCAGCAGGGTCTCTTCCTCGCTCATCCAACTGACCGAAACGCCTGTTTCCAGAGCGCCGAACGCGCGGTCTGCGGCAAGGCTGAAAGTGGCGGTAGGGCGCTGCTCGCGTTCGGTCAGGGTTGCGCCGCCGATCCGGCGGTTGCCGGCCAGCCAGGCGCGCCCACGCTCTGCCGATACGGTCAGCCCCCAATCGCCTAGCTGACGGCGCACCGCCAGCGCGGCCTCGCTGCTGCTGGTAAAGCCGGTGTCGCGGCCTGCGCGCGGGGCAATTGCAAAGGCTCCGCCAAACGATCCCTGCAAAGCGCCCACAAGCCCCTTGGCTCCCTGTGACAGGGCGATACCGACCTGTGTATCTGGCGAAATCAGCGCCATCACGCGTGCGGCCATCACGGGCGAACGGCGCGCTTCGCCGGCCGTCAATTGCAAGGCGCTGTCCCAATTGAGACCGGCAGCCAGATCGCCTTCGCCGACGGTTACCGAGGCCGAAAAACCGGGGCGCGATGCCGACCGGGTTATCACCCCGCGCTCTATCGCGCTGCGCAGCCGGGGAACCTGGCCAGCGTTCTGTGTCGCCTCAGAGCCAAGCACGATGTCAAACGCGCGATCATAGCGATCAAGCACGACGGTTGAGAGCTGCGCGGTCTTCAACGCGTCACCCATCGCGGCCGAACCCAGCGCGAAATCACTCGCCAGGCTCAAGGCGTTATTTGTACCGGCAAGCGAGGTCGTCCCCAGAGGCTGAAAAGCGGCTGCAATGTTGAGCACGCCTGCCCCATA
>JBCBKF010000085.1:0-9415 GCA_038522255.1 Pseudomonadota bacterium | reverse complement strand
ATCACGGAGTGAAAGGCGCACTATTGCGCGCTGTATGAGGTGAGTGGCGGTCACTGTGTTCAAACCCTTTTCGCAATCGCCTGCGCCAGACGTTCGCCTAGCTGTGGCCCTTGTTCGGGGTAGAGATAGGGTTCGATCAGCTCTGCTTCCATAAGCGCGAGTGATTGGTCCTCCATTCTGAGCATATCGATTCGCGCATAAAGCGGCGTTTCAAACGGCACCGCCGCCAGCACGGATTGCGCGGCGGCAAGGTCGTCCTTGCTCGGCTGACAGATCTCCTCAGTGCCGCCATAGAGCGACTGAATGCGGTAATCGCCACCTGCGGGGCGCTTGACGAGCGCGTGGCTAAACCTGCCGTCGATAAAGATGCAGCTGATCTCGCCCTCGCTCGCAATTGCTGGGAGGTAGGGTTGCAACATGGCTGGAGCGCCAAAGCTCCAGTCAGGGCTCGGCATGCTGGACCGGTGGATCAATTCCTGCCCCTCAGCCCCTGCTCCTACCTGACGTTTGACCACAACACGGTCGCATTCGAACACGTCGAGCGCCTCGGCAACGCCCTTGGCCGTGACGGTTTCGCGCCACAGGGTCGGGATGGTGCGCACTCCGGCTTCATTGAGTTCGCGCAAGTAAGTCTTGGTGATGTTCCAGCGCACCAGTTGGGGCGGGTTGCAAACGATGATCCCGGCTTCGGCCAGTGCGTCCAGCTTGGCGAGGAAGGCATCGGCCTTGTCCTGATAGTTCCACGCAGTGCCCAGAAGCACAAGCGCGACACCGTCAAACGCGGCCGGGGGCGCTTCCCAGTTAATTACCCTTAAATCAAAGCTCATGGCTTTCAAAGCCGGTTCGAGAGCCGCGATCATTCGATCATGTTCAAAGGCATCTTCGCGGCGTACGCCTGAGCCAGGCAAAGTTGTCTCGCACGCGAGAAAGGCAATCGTGGTCATATCAAAGGCCTCTAGGCGCGGTCATGGGTACTGGAAAGCCCTTGCCTGCCCGCCTAAGGCCACTGGCATGACAGAAACGCTTACCATCCGCCGCCCCGATGATTGGCACCTGCATTTCCGCGATGGGGATATCATGCGCGGCGTCGTTCCCTACACCGCGCGCCAGTTTGCGCGCGCGATCGTCATGCCCAATCTCACCCCTCCTGTGACAACCACCGCGCTTGCTGCCGCGTATCGCGACCGCATCCGCGCTGCTGTGCCCGAGGGCGTGAGCTTTGAGCCGCTGATGACCTGCTATCTCACCGATGCGACGGACCCTGAAGACGTGGCGCGCGGCGCGAGCGAGGGCGTCTTCACCGCAGCCAAGCTCTACCCCGCCAATGCCACCACCAATTCGGCGAGCGGCGTCACCAATGTCGAGCTGATTTACCCCGTGCTTGAGCGCATGGAGCAAGAGGACATCGTCCTGTGCATTCACGGCGAGGTGACCGATCACGACATCGACGTGTTTGACCGTGAGGCGGAGTTTATCGATCGGCACTTGAACGCCATCGTCGCCAACTTCCCGCGCCTTCGCGTCGTGTTTGAGCATATCACCACATCGGACGCGGTCGAATTTGTGAAGGCAGCCGACAACACGGTCGGCGCGACGATCACGCCGCAGCACCTCCATATCAACCGCAACGCAATGCTGGTTGGCGGCATTCAGCCGCACAATTATTGCCTGCCTGTCGCCAAGCGTGAGACCCACCGGCTGGCCTTGCGCGCGGCGGCGACCTCAAGCGATCCGGCAATCCAGCGCAAGTTCTTCCTTGGCACAGACAGCGCCCCCCATCTGCGCGGCGACAAGGAAAGCGCTTGCGGCTGTGCAGGCATTTTCGGGGCGCCCTATGCGCTGGAAAGTTATCTCACCGTGTTTGAGGAGGAGGACGCAATCGACCGGTTCGAAGCGTTTGCCTCGCTCAACGGCCCGTCGTTCTACAAGATGCCTGTGAACGAGGAAACGGTGACGCTCAAGCGGGTCAAAATAGATGTGCCCGCAGAACTGCCGCTCGTGGGGGAGACAATCGTTCCCTGGCATGGCGGACAGATTCTGGGCTGGAAATTTGCTGGCTAGGCGACAATCGCCGCGCGCTTGGCCCTACTTGAGCGTACCCACAGATCGCCTGCGAAAATCACTACGGCCGTCCAGATCAGCATGAAGCTGATGAGTTGCACCGGCTTCAATTCCTCGCCGAACACGAAAAGACCCAGGAGAAAGACGATGGTGGGCGCAAGGTATTGGATAAAGCCGAGCGTTGAATACTCCATCCGCCGCGCCGCAATCGCGAACAACAAGAGCGGTACCGCCGTGACCACGCCCGAAAACATGATCAGCGCGCTCATGACGAAGTCGGTGCCGAACGAAGGACCCGCTGCGCTGACCGCATAGATATACGCGATGGCGCCGGCGGGCAGCAGCAGGATGGCGCTTTCAATAGTAAGGCCAGGCAACGCGCCGACCACCACTTGCTTGCGCACCATGCCGTACATCCCGAAGCTGAAGGCGAGCGTCAGGCTGATCCACAAGGTGGTGAGCGCGCCCGCCGCCAGGATCGCCACCGCAACCGCGGCGACGCTGACCGCAACCCATTGCCATTTCGACAGCCGCTCCCCCAACAGCATCGTGCCAAGCAGCACGTTGATCAGCGGATTGAGGTAATAGCCAAGCGAAGCGGCATAGACATTTCCCTCCATGATAGCCCAGATGTACATGAACCAGTTGATCGCGATCAGCACCGCACTGACAAACAGCATCACCAGAACGCGCGGATTGGTTATCGCGGCGCGAATTTCGGGAAATTGCCTGCGAAACGCGACGATCACGAGGCACAGGGGGAGCGTCCAGATAATCCGCCAGCCGACAAATTCGAAAGGTGGCACATTCGTCACCAACAGCAGATAGAGCGGCAGGAAACCCCACAGAATGTAAGCGCCAAGCGCTTGAGGCAGGCCGGAGGGTCGGTCTTGAGGGGGTTCTACGGACATCGCAATTGTGGCTCTAGGCGGGCCTGTGCGAAGGCGCAAGCGCGCCGGATGCGCTCAAATGCTTGCCCTCAAGCTGAACTGGGGCTGTCGCGCTCGCTCTCAGGCTGTTCAGTTATACTCGTATATACATGAACAAAATCGCGTGACGGGGGCAACACGTTTCCATCACAAACCGACTTGGGCCATTCCCACCAGTGGTCCGGGCGCGGCTCCCACCAGCCGCGGAAAGCGCCTTCATGTCCTTATGGGTATGGGGGCGTTTTCGCATTCAGCCGGGAGTGCGCGCCAACATACAGAGCCGATTTTTTAACCCGCCTGTGGCACATGCCGACCATGCATTCGCGATTGTTCTTGCCCGGTTTGAGCCTCGTGGCTTGCCTGTGCGCCTGCGGCTCTCAGAAGCCAGCGCAGGCACCGTCGGTTGTGAACGGAGCCGATCCCTACATCGCCCGCGCTCTCAACGATCCGCTGATGGTCGATCCCGATCTTTCCCATCGCACAGACGCGAATGCAGCGATCACAATCGGGTATGATCACGCGCTGCCCTCTTTCAACGCTAGCGAAGAAGCCGCGAGCCGCGCGCGCGCGACCGCGCGGCTTGCGCTGCTGGAAGAGGGCCCCATTCCCGAATTGCCGCCCGCGCAGGCGGGGCCGGGCCCTGCCTCGCTGGCAAAGCAATATGGGGTGGAGCAAGTGCTCGAAGGGGTTGGCGCGCCGGGTGCGTGCCGCGCCGAGATCCGCAGCGGTTTTGCGTATGCGGCGACGATGCCGGATACAGCGCGCGTCATGCCGCACGGCATGGTGCGTGTCGCGGCGCGAGCGGACCTGCCCGAATGCAGGCTCCACTTGGTGCGCTATCAGACACCCGCCTCGAAGATGGATGTGCTGCAACACCATTACACCTTGATCGCGCGCGCCGGATTGGAGCCCAAGCTGTTCGCCGCGCCCGAGGCAAGCATTACGGCTGGTCACAGCGGTGCCGCCTGGCGCATTCATGCGCGTGAGGCATCGGGCAGTCTGACCGCAGTGGATGTGGTGATGTGGACGCTGAATTAACGGCGCTGAGCCGCGTTGCGCACTATTCCTTGAGACCCACGCTGATCTGTGCGCGCGGTTGCTCCATCTCGTTGCTGGCAACCGGATAAGCGCAGTAATCCGCCGCGTAAAAGGCAGCGGGGCGGTGATTGCCGGATAGGCCGATACCGCCAAAAGGCGCGGACGAAGATGCGCCGCTGGTCGGGCGGTTCCAATTGATGATCCCGGCCCGGATATTCGCCCAAAAGCGCCCGTAATCCTCAGGCGAACCGCCAATAAGCGAGGCGGACAGCCCAAAGCGGGTGTTGTTCGCTTCGGCTATGCCAGCGTCGAGATCGGGCACGCGGATGACCTGCAGAATGGGTCCGAAAAGCTCGATATCGGGTCGGTCTGGAACGTCGGTTGTGTCGATGATGCCCGGTTTCAGAAACGGCTTGTCCGCTGCGGGTTGTCGCATGGGGGTCAGTGCCCGGCCGCCCGCCGTGACAAGCGTGACAAAGCTGTCGTTCAGCCGCTCGGCGGTCTCGACATCAATTACCGGACCCATGAAGGGCTGCGGTTCGGCCAGCGGATCGTCGATCAACAGCTTGCGGGTCAAGGGTACAAGCGCGTTCATCAGGTCATCATGGATGCTCTCTTTCACGATCAGACGCCGCGCCGCCGTGCAGCGCTGCCCGGCCGTGGTAAATGCGCTCTGCACAATCAGCGCCGCTGCGTCTTCAATCTTGGGTGTGTCGAGCGCCACGATGGGATTGTTGCCGCCCATTTCCAGCGCGACGATTTTGCCGGGGTTGGAAGCCAGCTTGCGATTGATCGCGATGCCGTTTTGCGCCGAGCCGGTAAACAGGACGCCGTCCACGCCTGGATGGGCGACCAGCGCCTTGCCTTCATCAGCCCCGCCAATCACCAACTGCACCACGCCCTCTGGCACACCGGCGGCGTGCAGGCACTTGACCAGCATTTCTCCTGAGGCGGGTGTTTTTTCCGAAGGTTTGAATAGTATCGTGTTGCCCGCGATCAAGGCGGGAACGATGTGTCCGTTGGGCAGGTGCGCTGGAAAGTTATACGGCCCCAGCACTGCCATGACGCCGTGGGGTTTGTGCCGGACCGCTGCGGTCCCTTGCAGTGCGCTGTCGAACTTTTTCTTGCCACTGCGTTCGGCGTAGGCGCCCACCGAGATTTCAACCTTGTCGATCACCGCATCGACTTCAGTGCGCGCTTCCCATAATGGCTTGCCCGCCTCGCGCGCGATCAGATACGCGAAATCGTCCGACCGCTTGCGGACCTCGTTGGCAAAGCGGCGCAGGGTTTCGATACGGTTGGTAAGCGGCTGTGCTGCCCATGATGGCCATGCCTTGCGCGCCCGACTGACGGCCGGCGGAACATCTGTGATGCTTGCGCGCCACAATTCTTCCCCGGTTACCGGTTCGAAAGAAATCAGAGTGCCGTCAGTCAATATGGTGGAAGCTCATTTAGGGTCTCTCGATCGCGAGCTTTTGAAGAGCAGTCTTCACCTGTTTGCAAGAGAGGACTTCGCCGGGATTTGAAAGTCTCTGCAATTTCCACCTTAGAAACAGGGTACTAAATTGCGCTAAATGTGTTGCAAAGCAGATTCACAGGGGGATCAAAGATAAAGTGATCTGTTTCGTTAATTCGTAAAAATGCGTAAGGCTCACGAGCGTAACCGGGGGGTGAGCGGGTCCGTCATTCGAGGCGGGGTGCGTCTATCTTCCTGAAATATTAGCGAAAACCGCGCTGTTTTCACCAATCAAGGCCCGAATCACGCGGGCGTGCCAGGGGGACTAACCATGACTGCTACGACTAACTGCGAGCTGAAGCGGGGCGCTTCGGTTTTTGTCATTGCGACGGCTATTTCGGTTGCGGCTCTTTCGCTTCCGGCAGAGCCAGCGCACGCGCAGGACGAATGCCTGCTGGACTCCAACGGCGACGGCACGGCAACGGACGGTATCGACTCAACCGGAGGCGCAAGCGCGACGGGAACCGACGCGCTGGCATGCGGGAGCAACGCGACGGCGAACGGGGAAAATGCAACCGCTGTTGGCACAGACGCCGAAGCCACGGCCGATGATGCTATCGCAGTTGGTGCCGATGCAAGGGCCAGCGCAACCGATGCCACTGCGATTGGTACAGGCGCGGTCGCCACGGGCGATTCTGCAACGTCGGTGGGTGTGAACTCGCGCGCTGCCGGCGACTTCGCAACCGCGACGGGACGCCTCAGCCGCGCGGATGGAGATCGTTCTGTTGCCAATGGTTTCTCGGCGCGCGCCACGGGCGAGCGCTCGAACGCGATTGGTTTTTCGACCGAGGCAAGCGGCGAGAATGCAGTTGCCCTAGGTTACCAGACCGAAGCGACCGGGGAGAACTCGACCGCGCTCGGTTCTGAATCATCGGCGGCTGGCGAGGCGTCGACAGCGGTTGGTTTTGAAGCGTCCGCCACCAACATCAACACAACTGCGGTGGGTGAAGGTTCGCGTGCGGAAGGCAACAACGCAACGGCTGTTGGCGAAGGATCGCGGGCACTGGGCAATAACAGCACGGCGCTGGGACGCAACGCCCTGGGAACGGGGTCCAATTCCACGTCGGTCGGCTCGCGTTCGGAATCGTCGGGCACTCGCTCGGTTGCGGTGGGTCTGAATTCGACGGCGGCAGCGGTCGATTCGATTGCCATGGGCGAATCCGCCACCGCATCGGGCGCCGCCTCGATCTCGATCGGCAACGATTCGAGCGCCACCGGTATCGATTCGGTCGCGATTGGCGGAGACGACAGCGGCTCTGGCGCGATCGCGGATGGCAATTCCACCACTGCGGTTGGTGGCGAGAGCTTTGCTCAGGGGCCAGGCGCATCGGCGTTTGGC
This sequence comes from Pseudomonadota bacterium, assembly GCA_038522255.1. Classification (GTDB taxonomy): domain Bacteria; phylum Pseudomonadota; class Alphaproteobacteria; order Sphingomonadales; family Sphingomonadaceae; genus Erythrobacter. The sequence continues at coordinate 2,532 of JBCBKF010000085.1, read as the reverse complement.
TGGCAAGCGGTTGCGAGCGCCGAGCGCGCTCAGGCGCTAGGCCACCTCGCCTCGGCTACCGGGGTTCGCTCGCTCGCAGTTGGTGAAGCGGCCTCGGCCAGCGGCACGGCTTCGGTCGCGGTGGGTAACCTTGCCAGCGCGACCGGAGAGCAGGCTATCGCGCTTGGCGACGCCGCTTCGGCCGGGTTTGACGCGTCAGTCGCGATTGGCGCAGGCGCAGCCGCGACGCGCGCCAACCAGGTCGTGCTGGGCGGTGCGGGCACTTCGGTCACGGTGGGAGACATCACCGCCAGCACCGCAGCACAGACGGGATCGACCTTCCTCGCAACGGTCGATTCGTCGGGCACTTTGGGACAGGGCGTCGACGCATCGACGCTCGCGACAACCGGCGATGTGGCCGCCAACACCGCGCTGATCACGGCCAACACGACTGCGATTGGTACCAATGCGACTGACATCACCGCGCTGGACGGTCGTGTCTCCACCACAGAGACAGGCATTGCCGCGAACACCACCGCGATTGGAGCAAACGCTACCGATATTGTTGCTCTTGACGGTCGTTTGACGACGGCTGAAGGGGACATCACGGCTCTCGATGGCAGGGTATCGACCAATGAGACCGATATCGCAGCCAACACGACTGCGATTGGCGTTAATGCGGGTGACATCAGCGCGCTCGACACGCGGGTGGGTACGAACGAGACCGACATCGCTTCGAACTTGGCGGCGATCCAGTCGAACGACATGGACATTGCGGCGAACACGACTGCGATTGGCGTCAATGCGGGTGACATCAGTGCGCTCGACACGCGGGTGGGTGCTAACGAGACCGACATCGCAGCCAACACGACCGCGATCACCGCGAACACAACGGCGATTGGCATCAATGCGGGTGATATCAGCGCGCTCGACACGCGGGTGGGTACGAACGAGACCGACATCGCAGCCAACACTGCTGCGATCGCGACCGTAAACACTGATCTTACCGCTCTCGATACGCGGGTGGGTGCGAACGAGACCGGTATCGCCACCAACACGGCCGGTATCGCCAACAACGTCACAGCGATCAGTGCAAACACTACCGCAATCGGTGCGAACGCGATGGCGATCACCTCAATTGATGGAAGGGTGACGACCAATGAGGGCGTCATTGCCACCAACAGCGCGGGCATTGCCAGCAACGTCACCGCGATCGCTGCCAACTCGGCGGACATTGCAGACAACACGACCGAAATTGGCGCCAACGCGATGGCTATCGGTGGTCTCGATGGTCGGGTGACGACAAATGAGGGCGCGATCGATGCCAACACCACTGACATCGCGGCAAACACCACAGCGATTGGTACAAACACCACCGACATCGCGGCCAACACCACTGCGATTGGTGTCAACTCGACCAATATTGCGACCAACACCACCGCGATCAGTGTGAACGCGGCCGACATTCAAGCGCTGGGTGGCGGCATGAACGGGGTGGCGGCTGATGTCGCGAACAACACCGCCGCAATTGGCACCAACTCAGCCAACATCACCGCGCTGCAAAACCTCACCAACAGCCAGCAGGGCCAGATCAACCTGCTGTTTGATGCGACCGAAGAGAACCGCGACCTGATCGACCGCGCAAACGAAGGTGTTGCAATGGCGCTGGCGATGGAGAGCCCGGCGTTGGCATCCGACGCGACTTTTGGCCTCTCAGGCGGCCTGGGCGTCTACCAGTCGCGCGGCGCGGGCTCGCTCGCGGTTAGCGCGCGGGTCAGCGACAATGCGGTCTTCTCGGCCGGTCTCGGCGTTGGCCTTGACAGCGGCGAGGTTGGCGCACGCGGCGGCTTCCAAGTCGCCTGGTAAGGCGATACATGCACGGATTATGAAAATGATCCCGATTACATCGATGATGCCGGGGCCCAGCGCCCCGGCATTTCGTTTGCCTCACACAGCTATACTCAAAACAGTGGCATTCACCGTGTGCACGCTCGCGCTTGGCCTGTCCTGCGCTCCGGTGAGCGCCCAGACAGTCCAACCCGGTGCAAGGCTGCAGGCCCCCAGCGTTCAACCACCGCCTTCGCTGCGCCCCACGCCAAGCCAGCTCGATCTATCGCGCATGATCTGGTCAACAGTCGCCGCAGTCGATCACGCCAACCGGTCTGGGAACTACTCCGTCCTGCGCGACATTTCCGCCCAGTCATTCCAGATCAATTACAACCCCGCCCGCCTGACCGAGATCTTTGCCGGTCTGCGCAATTCCAACATTGATCTGTCGACAGCGCTGCTGGTCCCGCCAACCTATTACGAAGCGCCGCAAATGGTGCGTGAGGACCTGTTCCGGGTGAAGGGGCTGTTCCAATTGCGCCCGATCTCGATCACGTTCGACATGTTCTTTCAATGGGAGCAGGGCCGCTGGAAGCTGGCCGGGATCGATATCCAGCCCGCCGAAATGGTCGCCGCGCAGCCGCCCGCGCGCCAATAGGCGTTACGCGTGCCCAGCCGGCCTGGGCGCTGGCCCCAGCGCTTCGCCCATCCGCTGAAGCCCTGCGA
>JBCBKF010000084.1:0-9445 GCA_038522255.1 Pseudomonadota bacterium | reverse complement strand
GGCGCCCAGCGCTGTTGCATTCGTCTCCGTTGCGGCGGCAGCGGTGCCCAGCCCAGTTGCATTCATCGACGTAGCGTCGGCAAAGGCGCCCACCGCAGTTGCAGACGCCGCCGTTGCGTCGGCAAAGGCGCCCAGCGCAGTTACATTCGTCTCCGTTGCCTCGGCAAAGGCGCCCAGCGCTACAGCGCTGAGCCCGGTCGCGCGTGCATCGGTGCCAAGGCCGGTGGCGCTGGTTGCCGTAGCCTGCGCGCCTTTGCCAAGCGCGATGGTGCTGGAGGAGCTGGCAACAGCATCAGAGCCAATCGCGACCGAAGAGTCCCCGCTGGCCTGGGTTCCGGCCTGCGATGCGGCACCATCAGAGCCAATTGCGACCGCCTGAACCCCGGCGGAGGCGTTCTCACCGATGGCGATCGCGTCGGTGCTAGTGGCTTGGGCATCGGCACCCAGCGCGATGGCAGCGGCCCCGCCGACATCGGCGCTTTCGCCGATTGCTATCGAGTCGACAAAGTCGGCAATGGCAGAGTCGCCGACAGCCACGCCACCCACCCCGGAGGCGTTACTTGACCCGCCAACGGCCACTGCTCGATCGGCTGTGACCAGCGAATCATTGCCAATGGCGGTCGCAAAGGCTGCCGTTGCATCAGCATCTTCACCAACGGCGACCGAATTAACTCCCGAAGCTACCGCATTCTCACCCACAGCGGTCGATTGGGTGCCCGTCGCCTCCGAGTTGGCACCGAGCGCCGTCGCGCCGGCGGAGCCTGTAGCAAGGGCATTTACGCCGCAGGCCAGAGCATTGTTGTCAGTGCCCGAATTCGCGCCGCCATCATTGTCGGTCGGGCCGAGATCCACGTTTCCATCATTGTCACGGTCGAGCAGGCAATCATCCGCGCGTGCTTGTTCGACCGGCGCGGCCAGCGAAGCGGCCACGCTCAAAGTGAGCGCGGTGGCGATCAGCAGAGTCTTTTTCATCGTCTTTCCCCTTCATGTGACATGAAGGAGCGGCCGGCGTGCGACCCGACCCTATTATCGATAAGGCATCTAAATTTTATGTCCTGACCGCTCCCCCGGTACGTTTTTCCCAGTGGAAAGCGTACAATAGCACGAGACGCAGGGCTTGGCTCGCAGGTTTTACGTAGTCCTCCGTGGCGACCTTTGTCTTCAACAGTGTTGGAGAGGGCGGTCCTGTTTGCGTCCGGCCGGGCCGGTGTGCGACTTTGACCAAAGACAAGCATTTTGAGAGGATTCGCATGACCCAGCCCACACAGATCCTGGTCGATAAGGCCGATGGCATCGCCACGATCACGCTCAACCGCCCGGAAAAAATGAACGCCTACACCCGCACTATGGGCGCTGAGATCATTGCGGCGATGGACGATATCGACGCCGATGACAGCGTGCGCGCGGTGATCTTTACAGGCGCGGGCGAGCGGGCCTTTTGCGCCGGCGCGGACCTCACCCCCGATGGTGGCGGGCACGTTTTTTCGGATCCGGACGAGGTTGATGACCTGTCCGACCCCAAGGTCCGCGATGGCGGAGGCCTTTTGACTCTGCGGTTGTTCGAAAGCACAAAGCCGCTGATCAGCGCGTGCAATGGCGTGGCGGTGGGTGTGGGCGTAACGATGCAGCTGGCAATGGACATTCGCCTTGCCAGCGTCACCGCGCGGTACGGCTTTGTCTTTGCGCGGCGCGGGATCATTCCCGAAGCCGCATCGAGCTGGTTTCTGCCGCGCCTTGTCGGGATCGCCCGCGCGCTTGAATGGTGCTATTCGGGTCGGGTATTCGATGCTGAGGAAGCCAAGGATGGCGGTCTCGTTCGATCCATCCACGAACCGGGACTGCTGATGAACGAAGCGCGCGAGATCGCCCGTGAGATCGCGCAGAACACCAGCGCTGTTTCGGTCGCGATGACGCGGGCGATGATGTGGCGGCTGATGAACGCCGACCACCCGATGGAGGCGCACAAGATCGACAGTCGCGCGATCTATCGCTTGTCGCGCGGCGCCGATGCCAAGGAGGGCATTGCCAGCTTCCTTGAAAAGCGCCCCCCAGACTATCCGGGCCGCGTGAGCGAGGACATGCCCGACTTTTACCCCTGGTGGGAGGCGCGCAGTTACGAATAGGCCCAATCGCACCGATGCGGGCGAGCAGTCTCACTGGGACCCGCGGTGGCTTGCCAAAGTGTGTGGTTTCATTAGTAACCATTTGCCATGAGCGGCAGGAACGAGACACTCGAAAGCGAATTTGGCGGGCAGAGGGATGAAACACTCGCCAGTGCAGGGCAATTGGCGCAGTTCCTGCCGTATCAGCTCTCAGTTGCCTCCAATGCGGTGAGCGCGCTGATCGCGGAACGGTATCGCAAGCGCTTCGGCCTCAAGACCCCGGAATGGCGGGTGATGGCGGTGTTGGGCGATGCCGCAGTGGCAGGCGGGTCTGCAGGGATGACTCAGCGAGCGCTGACCGAGGCGACCCTGATCGACAAGGTGGCGGTGAACCGGGCGTGCAAAGGGCTGGAAGAGCGTGGGCTGATCTCGCGGGCTCCTAATACGGCGGATGGTCGCTCGCATATCATGGTGCTCACGCCAGAGGGCCGGGCGATCCACGCACAGGTTCTGCCGCTGGCGCTGGCGACTGAGCGTGAACTGCTCGAGGGCTTTTCCAAGGGCGACGAGCAGCGCCTTCGCGCGATGCTGGAACACGTTCGGGCGCGGGTCGAGGATCTGACGCCGGACGGGGCCTGATAGAACGGCTCATAGGGCACGAAAGCCACGATGCGGCCCGCAAGCGAGAAACTTGCGAGCCGCTTTAGCAAGCATATGTCATTCGATCAGCGCATCGTTGATCGAGCAGGCCGCGGGTCCCAGAATAACGACGAACAGGACCGGCAGAATGAACAGGATCAGCGGCACCGTCATGATAGCGGGCAGGCGCGCAGCCTTTTCTTCGGCGCGCATCATGCGCTCGTTGCGGAATTCCGCTGAGAGCACACGCAGCGAAGACGCGAGCGGGGTACCGTACCGCTCGGTCTGGATCATGGTCGTGACCACCCCCTTCACCGCTTCCAGGTTCACGCGATAGGCGAGGTTGTCGAACGCCATCTTTCGTTCCGAAAGGAAGGACAACTCGATCGCGGTGAGCGCGAATTCATCGCCCAGTTCAGGATAGGCGCGGCCCAGTTCCTTGGCCACGCGGTTGAACGCGGCGTCGACGGTGAGACCAGCCTCGGCGCAGATGACGAGCAGATCGAGCGCGTCGGGCAGGCCTTTCTGGATCTCCTTGGTGCGCTTGGTGGCCTTGTTTGAAAGATAGATTTCAGGGGCCTTGTATCCTGCGAACACCGTGGCTGAGAAACCCATGAGCTTCATGAAGTCGGATTCGAAGTCGAAATAATTGACCCAGTAGAAGATCACGAAACCAAAGATTCCGAACACGATCGGCATAATGGCGCGAAGGCCAATGATGATGACCGCCAGTTCCTTGTTGCGATAACCGGCGTGAGCCAGCTTTTGCTGAACCTCTTCGATCTGGCTTTGCTGAAGGACGTTGAACCGGCCAAGCTGGTCCCTGACAGCGTTGGTCGTATCCGATTTGCGCGCCAGGCTCGCGCGTTTCTTTGCGCCTGCGGTCACGATGCCTGCTTTAAGCTCTTCGCGGCGTTCGTTGAGCGCCCTGACACGTTTTGCCATCGGATCCCTGATCGTGAGTGCGGTGTAGATCGCAAACAGGATAGAGAGCGCGGCAAGGCCAGCGAGGATCGTTCCGACGAGGACAACGTCGAAACCAAGCAGTGTAGGACCGTCGGGTTGATTGAGAATCATGTCGCTTTCGTGCCCCCGTCAGATCTCGAAGCTGACCATTTTGGCCATGATGGCCACACCAATTCCCATCCAGACTAGCGCGCCAAGCCCCACGACGATCAGCCGATCATCGATGAAAAATGCGCCGAGATAGTCCGGATTGATCCAGTAGATCAGCCCGAAGACGATGAAGGGAAGCGAGCCAACAATGTAGGCCGAAGCCTTGGATTCAGAGCTCATCGCCTTGATCTTCAGCTTCATTTGCGAGCGCTTGCGAAGCACGTCAGCAAGGTTTGAAAGCGTCTCGGCGAGGTTACCACCGGTTTCGCGTTGGATCGCTAGCGTGATGCAGAAAAAGTTGAATTCAGGAATGCCGAGCCGGTCAGCTGTGTCCTGCAGCGAATCCTCCATCGTCTTACCGATCTTGATACGTTCGACGATGCCTTTGAATTCGATGCCCACAGGCCCCGGCACTTCCTGCGCCACCACGCTCAGCGTCTCGGTCACCGGCAGGCCGGAGCGAAGACCGCGAACCAGAAGCTCGATCCCGTCGGGAAACTTGGCGTTAAACTGTTTCGTGCGCCGACCGATCATCATCCCGATCACAAGGTGCGGAACGCCCGCCCCGATGAAGAGGCCGATAGCGAGGGCCAACAGCGCAGCGCCCGACTGGATGAAGATTAACACGGTGACCGCAACAGTCAGACCAATCGAGGCGTAGAAGTACTGGGCAATCGTTATGTCGCGGCCCGTCCGGTCAAGCCGGGTGGCCAGTGCATCGAGTTGCGAGCCTGACCCTGCAACCTTGTAGGTTGTTGGCTTTCGCGCCGCGATCGCCTTTTTGAACTGCGATTCCACTTTCGCATCGGTGCTGTCGGAGTGGCGGAAACGAAGCGATTGCAAGCGCCGTTTTTGCGCGGTCGCTGCACCGGAATTGGCGACGACGTAATACCCCCCGACAAGAACGCCGAAGATCACCAGTGTGATGAGCAGTGTTTGGATAATGTCCATCGAAAGGGCTTCCTGGTTTGTCGTCCGCGTTGCACTTGCCGGTGCGGCAAAAAGAGGCTGGCAGGCGGCGCGCCATCAGACACGGCCGCGTATTGCGCTGCCCCCTTTACTCAGCCGCTTCGGTTTCCTTGTCTTTCTTGGCGAGCAGGCCCTTGAGATCAAAACCGCCGAGCAGCGACTTTTTCTCTTCAGCCATCGAACCCGCTTCGAGGTCTTCCTCGCTGGCGCCCAGAATTCGCTCCGCCACCTGCTTGATCGCCGCGGTCGCCTTGCTTGAGCGGTTCGCATCGACGAACACCTGACCAAGCTTGGCCGCGTTTGAGGCCGCCTTGATGTCGTACGGGATCGCAAAGTCGATCCGCCGTTCAATCGAGGCTTCGAAATCGGCCTTGCTGATCTCCGCGACGCCTGCCTGAACCTTGTTGGCAAGGATCATGGGATGCGCGTGCGGGGCGTTGGCCTTCAGCCACGACAGGATACGGATCGTATCGCGCGCCGAAGCGAGCGTCAGTTCGCATGTCAGCAGGACGAGGTTCACATCGGCCAGCAATTGCGGGAAGTTGATCAGCATGTTGCGTGGCATGTCGATCAACGTCATTTCAAAAGCCTGGCGGAACTCCTCTTCGAGCTGCACAAAGGCAGAGCCGTCCGTCATCAGCGGCTGGTTGATCGGCGCTTCGGCGGACAGGATCGAGAGATTGTCGTTCGCCCGGATCATTGCGCGTTCGATAAACAGCCCGTCAATCCGGCTGGGATTGTCGATGGCGTCGGTCAATCCGCGTCCCGGCTCCAGATCCAGAGCGAGGGCGCCGGTGCCAAAGTGGACATCGAGATCAAGCAGCGCGGTCGGAGAATTGTGCTCGGCACTGAACAGCCACGCAAGCGAGGTCGCAATGGTTGAAGCGCCCACACCGCCGCGCGTGCCGACAATTGCAGTCGAGATATGGCGCTTGACCACCCCGTCATCGCCCGCTTTAGGTGCCGTGAACACCGCCAGCGCCTGGTTCAGGGAATCGTGCACCGCCTGGGCGGAAAGTGGCTTCAACAGGTAATCGTGAATGCCGCTTGACAGCAGATCGCGGTAAAGCCGCACATCGTTCACCTGGCCAATCGCGATCACCACGGTGCCGGGTTCGCACACCTCGGCCAGTGCGTTGATGTCATTGAGCGGGTCGCCGCTTTCCGACAGGTCAACCAGAAGGATGGCCGGGCTTGCGCTGACCGAAAGCGACTGGATCGCGTTGCGCAGGCCGCCCTTGTTGCATTTTTCCGGCTGCCAGCCCAATTCGATCACGACCGGACGAAGAACGTCCAGCGCGCTGTCGTCGCAGATATAGGCGGCAAAGGCATCGCGATTGCCGGGTAGGCCCGACTTCCAAGGCGCGTTCATTGTCCGTTTCCTCCGGTTGCAGTGCCAAGGCCAGCCGCACCGGTCGGTTCGGCTTCACGATAAGTCTGGATCGCCTTGTTGCCCGTGGCGATGACGGTCTCGCCGTCACCCTTTTGCCCTTCGAGCAGGTCTTCGGGATTGGCGACCATGGCGGCCAGATTGCTGTTGACCGCGCAGCCATAGCCGGGGCTGGTGGCGTTGAGATAGTTCATGTCCGATTTCTTGGACCAGTCGGGGCAGCCGGGTACTTCAGCGCTTGAACGGGTGATGACCACCCGCGCTTCGCCTGGCTTGAGGAAACCGGTCGTGGTCGGAGCGGTTTCGGTAACAATCAGGCCGTAGCGACCGGCCAGTTCGTTGACCGCGTTGGTCACCGCCGGATTGGCGCCGGGATCTTCGATCGAGATGCGGTCACCATAGCCGACATCCATCGCTTCGAACCAGCCGTTGAGGCGCGCCTGCTCGGAAACTGGCAGCCCACTTGAGATCGTTGCGACATCGAGGCTGAAGTTCTCGCGCGAGACCACGGCCTGCTTGGTGCTGTACACCGTGTTGTTGGTCGCCATCCCGCCGCATCCGGCCACCGCCAGTCCAAGCGCGGCCATGACAACCAGCCTACCCGTCGATTTAAAGTCTTTTTGCTGTGCGTGTTGCATCGTCTTCACCTTTTTGGCTCGATCGGGTTTCAAAGGCTAAAGCCGGGCGCTGCCGCGTCGGCAGTAGTGGTCTTTTTGCCCGGCTTTTTCTTGGCATTGCGGGTCGAGCTAGAGGAAGAGCCGGGCACGATGGCCGCTGGATCAGCAGCGCTGATATCCGGGTTCGGTGCCTCAGGCTGAGCCGCCGTGGGACCGGGGCGCTGCTCGCCCGAGACGCCATCCTGCTCCCGGAAGCCCAGCAGCTGCTGGAATTCGTTGGAGGTGTGGAAACCGTCGGTCGGCAGTTTCATGTCGCGCTCGTTCACCGGCTTGACCAGATACGGGGTGACGATGATCACCAGCTCGGTCTCGCCGCGGTTGAATTGCCGTGAACGGAACAGATTGCCCAGGATCGGCAGGTCACCAAGGCCCGGCGCCTTTTCGATCGCGTTCTGCGAGTTGTTGCTCATCAGGCCAGCGATCATGAAGCTTTGGCCTGAGCCCAGTTCCACCGTCGTTTCCGTGCGACGGGTGGTGAGGGCAGGGACCTGGAAGCCGTTCAGCGTGATCGCACCCTGACTTGAGAGTTCAGATACCTCCGGACGCACCCGCAAGGAAATGCGACCATTAGCAAGCACGGTGGGCGTGTAAGCCAGCTGGACGCCGAAGTTGCGGTACTGGATCGAAATGTTGCCCAGGCCCTGGCTGATCGGGATCGGGAATTCCCCGCCCGCGAGGAAGGTCGCGGTCTCACCCGAAAGCGCGGTGAGGTTGGGCTGCGAAAGCGTGGTAATCAGGCCAAGGGTCTCGGCCAGATCAATCGCGCCGAGCACGTCGAGACCAAACAGTTCGCCGACACCGGCAATTGTTGTTCCGCCTTGCGAATCAATCGCCGGTCCGGGGATTTCGGTCCCGTCGGGCAGGATAGTCGACGTCTGTGCAACCGCGTTACCAACACCCAGTGGACCCTGAATAACGTATTCCTGACCGCCGAGTTGTCGTCCCGTACCGACGCCAAAACGTGTGGTGCCAGTCGTTCCATCAATCGTGGTCAGGTTGCCACCGATGGTGCGCACCAGACTGCGGCTGACTTCGGCGAATTTCACCTGCAGGTTCACCTGCAGCGGGGTCGCCGTCTTGAGTCGGGTGATAACATTGGCATCATCGCCCAGGAAGGCCTGGACCAAACGCTCGGCTTCCGCGGCGTCTTCAGGCGCTGAGACCGTGCCGGTCAGCAGAACGGTGTTCGTCCCCATCGTGGCGACGCTCACCTTGGCCTGGGGCATGGCCAGAGCCAGCATCTGATCGATGCTGTCAATATTGTTGCCCACGCGCACATTGGCTGACCAGATGATGTCGCCTGCCTTGTTGCTCGCGTAGATCGTGGTCTCGCCACCTGCGCGGGCAAAGACGTACAGCTGGCGCTGCGACTTGATCTGAACATCGGCAACCGCGTCGTTCGATACGAACACGTCGGTCATCGTGCCGGGAACGCTCACCAATTCGCCGCGTCCGATTGACAGGACAATATCCTGCGACGGGCTTACGACTTGCTGGGCGGTTGCCGTGGTCGTGGCGGTGGCTGCAAGCGGCACCAGTGCAAGACTGGCCAGCATCATCCGGAACTGTGATTTGCGTGTCATCTTACGCCCCCTGATGGGTCCCCCTGTGGCCGCTTTCGCGGTGGATTGGCCGTTGATTTGGCCGTGAAAATTCAACGCCATGATCGCCTCGTTTCTCTTATTTGATCAGCGTTGCGCTGGCTGCGGGAACGGTGCTTCCAGCGTTGCGCAGACCGTCTGCCTGCGTGCTGATCAGACCGTTTGCGGAGCTGATGAAATCCTCTGGATCACTCGCCGTGCCGGCCGGCACTTCGGATGCCTGCGTGCCGCGGATCACGCGAACCACCGGCCCGGTCTGCGCACCTGAAAGGTTGCGTCCCGATGCCTGTGCCGCGGCCAGAGCGCGTTGTTGCGCCAATTCCGCTGCGCGCGCTGCTTCAACGCGGCGACGGCGTGCTGCCTCTTCCTCTTCGGGAAGCGTCTTGCGCTGGAAGCGCGAGACGTCGCCGCCCGTCTGGAAGGTCGTGCCCTTATCAACCGGCATGCCCATGGCGGTGCGCAGGATACGCTCTTCTTCTTCCGGGGAGGCGCCGTTGGGAATGTCGATTTCGCCTGAGGCAATCGCGCGTTCAAGCTCGGCCTGGTTGTCCGCGATCGAGCGCAGGACAAGACTGAGCGTGCCGATTGTCTGGGCGACAGAGACCTTTTCGGCCAGTTTCGGCGTCACTTCGATGGTCACGTTGCGGAAGGTGCTAACCACGGTCTTGCCGCTTTCGGGATCTTCCACTTTCTCGGTCTGCTGGTCGGTTGCGAGCACGCGCAGATTGCGCAGCACCGTTTCAGCCGTGCGCAGCGGGCGGCCTTCGCCTTCTACCGTCTGAGTGAGCACCAGGTCGACGCGGTCACCCGGGAACACAAAGCCCGCAACGCCAGTACGCGCCGAGACCGGCACCGTCACCGCGCGCATGCCCGGTCCAAGTGCAGCAGCAAGGAAGCCGCGATCGCCGGGGCTGACAAGCGAGCCCATGGTTACCGGCTCACCCGCCGTGA
>JBCBKF010000083.1:0-9461 GCA_038522255.1 Pseudomonadota bacterium | reverse complement strand
TTCGGCGAGTGAGGACGCAGCGCTCATCGAACCGCTGATAATCGCCGATCCCGCGCTTGCAGACCTCATCCCTGAAGGCTTGCCCGATTTGCGCGTGATCTGCCTTCATGACGAGCCGTTGATGGCGATGGTGCGCCTGCCGACACTGGAGTCCGATGGCAAGGCGAACCTCCACCAGCGCGCGATTGGCGCCGGCGTTTCGCTCGAAACCGGGCGGATCACCCGCGCTCTGGTGAAAGGCGAGGTGATAACCCACCATCCTGATACAGGGATCGCCCTTATCGACTTTGAGATACCCCATTGGAGCAGGGTTCTGGAACTCGCAAGCCTTTGCGGGCCTGCGATTGGCCTGGGTTACAGCGGGTCTGACATCGTGCTCGACGTCAATGAGGGGCCGCTGATTATCGAAGTCAATGCGCATCCTGGCATTGAGATACAGAACATCAACCAGCTTGGTCTGAAGAGGCAGATGGCCTTACTGGGAGAGGATTTTCGCTGATCAGATATCGCCGCCGGTCAGACGCTGACAAATGAGATCGAGCTGATCCAGCGACTTGTACCGGATCGAAATCTGACCTGAGCGTGGGTCAGCATCGGCCTTGATCCGGACCGCGAGGCCCAGAAATTCTTCCAGGTGCCGCTGCACCGCTTCGATATCGGCGTTGTCTGACCGCCCGTGCGCAGGCGGCGTTGCGCCCGCTTGGTCGCTGACCACGGTTTTGGCAAGCTTGCGCACCATTTTTTCGATTTCGCGCACAGACAGATTGTCGTTGACTGCCCGCTCGGCCAGACTGGCGGCGTCATCCTGCCCGATCAAGGCGCGCGCATGCCCCATCGACAGTTTGCCAGCCTCGACGAGGTCCAGAACGGCGCTCGGCAGGGCAAGCAGGCGCTGGATATTGGCCACATGGCTGCGCGATTTTTCGACCATCCGCGCGATCTCGGCCTGGGTCATGCCTTCGTCATCGGCCAGTCTTTGATAGGCACGCGCTTCTTCTACAGGGTTGAGATCTTCACGCTGGAGGTTCTCGATCAGCGCCAGGGCCATCACTTCGCGCTCGTCCAATTCGCGGATCAACGCGGGGATTTCGTGCAATTGGGCCTTTTGCGCCGCGCGCCATCGACGTTCACCGGCGACCAGTTGGTAGCGACCCTCACCCTGCGGCCGCACGATGATGGGCTGGATGACGCCCCGCGTCGCGATCGAGGCCGCGAGCTCATCGAGCGCATCTTCATCAAAGCGCTTGCGCGGGTTTCCGGGAAGCGGCTCGATGGCAGAAACGCTGATATTCTTCAGCGGTGAATCAGATGATGATGCCGCAGCCACGCCGGGGTCAGCTGCGCCGACCGATGCGTCCGCCTGCACCAGCGGCTCTTCGCGCTGCACTTCACCCATGAGAGCGCCAAGGCCCTTGCCCAGTTTCTTTTTGCCCTTGCGATCAGCGGGGTTGCGCTGCGGGACGGAGAAACGGATCGGATCGCTGTTCTTGCTCACGCTGCCTGCCTTTCAGGAGGGAGACGACGGATAAGCTCGCTCACCAGTGCCATATAGGCGCGGCTGCCCGTGCAATCCTGATCATACACAAGCGCGGGCATGCCATGGCTGGGCGCTTCGGAAAGGCGGACATTGCGCGGAATGACCGTCTCAAAAACGACATTGCCAAGGCAATCGCGCACATCATCAGCCACCTGATCGCTCAAACGGTTGCGGCGATCATACATGGTGAGCGCAACACCGATGATGCCGAGCGTCGGATTAAAGCGCTGCTTGACCTGTTCAACCGTCTGGAGCAGCTGGCTGAGGCCCTCAAGCGCGAAGAATTCGCACTGCAACGGAACGAGCAAAGTGTTCGCGGCGCACAGGGCGTTGAGTGTGAGCAGGCCGAGCGACGGCGGACAATCAATCAGGCAGATGTCGTGCCCGGAATGGTTGGCCAGCGCCCGCCGCAGCCGTGCGGTGCGCTCATCAGCGGACACCAGCTCCACCTCCGCTCCACTCAGATCAACCGTCGCCGGGACAAGATCGAGCCCGCGAATCTGCGTTTCGACGGTGACTTCGCTCAACGAGGCTTCGTTTACCAGCAAATCGTAGCTCGAGAGCCCTCGCTCCGATGCGTGCACGCCAATTCCGGTCGACGCGTTACCCTGAGGATCAAGATCGACCAGCAGAGTGCGCCAGCCCGTGGCCGCCATGGCCGTTGCAACGTTGATAGCGGTGGTGGTTTTCCCCACGCCACCCTTCTGATTAACAATAGCAATAGTCAGCATAGCTCTGCTTACCCTTTTGGGCCCCTTCTGCGCCTGAACCGCGCCTTTAGCGCCAACCGCAAGACCTGTTATCGCACGATGATGCCTGCGTCGCGATCGGTCAATGAGTGTTCCACGTGGAACATCTTTCGAATCGCTGGCTTCTGTTCATCCAATTCGTGCGCCGCGGACCGCCCCTTGGGCAAGAGGTAGCGTGTCACCTTTGTGGAGAAGGGTGAGGATAAACGCAGGAGTTTTTCCAGGGGCGCAAAGGCGCGTGCGGAAATGATACAAGCTTTGAATGGTGCGGCGCGCTCCAGGCGCTGACCCAAAACATGACAGCGCGTCAGGCCAAGCTCGCGGACACACTGCTCGAGGAACTCGATACGCCGCGCACGCGATTCTACAAGGGCGACAGGCCAATCGGGTTCCAGTATCGCAATCACCAGACCAGGAAATCCGGCACCGGTCCCCAGGTCCAGCCAGACGCCGCCGGCTCGCCCGGGTTGTGTTTCACGTGAAACAAACCGCAAAAGCTGTGCGCTGTCGGCAAAGTGGCGCTGCCACAAAGCATTTTCGGACGGACGGCTGATGAGGTTCTGGCGCGCGTTTTCTTCGAGCAGAAGCGCGGCGAACCGTTCAAGGCGCTCCATCGCACCCGGGTTACTCCATCGGGCGACATAGTCGCGGGCCTCGTCTTCGCTCTTGAGAGTGTTTGGGTGACTCCAGCGTCCTTCGACGTCCATCAAGCAGCTCGCTGCGCCGAAGCCTCTGCCCGCTGGTCAGCCTCCAACCGCCGCGCGTGCACCAGCAGGGCAGCGAGAGCGGCAGGCGTCACGCCGGGGACCCGCCCTGCCGCAGCCAGCGTATCAGGCGCCGCCGCTGTCAGCCGTTCAATCATCTCATTCGAAAGGCCTGGAATGCTCACATAGGGAAAGTCGGACTTGAGCGCCAATCCCTCGCTGGCCCGAAGGTCCTGCAATTCGGCATCCTGGCGCGCAAGATAGGGTGCATAAGCGGCATCTTCCGCCATTTCAGCCGCAAGCCCGGGGTCTTCGCTCAAATCGTCATCGAGCCAGGGTGCCAAAACTTCGAGATCAATCCCGTCATGACAGAGCCAATCCTCCATACGCTTGATCCCGGCATCACGGCGAACCTTGAGGCCCGACTGCGCAAGGTCTTTGGCGGCAAGCGGGCGATCGAACACCTGTGTAAAATGCGCCCGCCGTTCTTCCCGCCGCTCATACCAGCGCCGGCGCGCATCTCCGACACAGCCCGCTGCAATACCGAGCCCCGTCAGGCGTGAGGCGGCGTTGTTCGCGCGAAGCCGCAAACGATATTCGGCGCGTGAGGTGAGCATGCGGTAGGGCTCCGAGACACCCTGCAGCGTGAGATCATCGACCATCACGGCAATGTATGAGTTGGCGCGGTCAAGTTGCGGCGGCGCTTTGCCGAGCGCTGAGGCCGCAGCGGACAACCCGGCGACGAGACCCTGCGCGGCCGCTTCCTCATAGCCGGTCGTGCCGTTGATCTGGCCCGCGCAATACAGGCCAGGCATGGCGCGCAGCTGAAGGTCTCGCGTCAGGGCGCGCGGATCAATGTGGTCATATTCGACCGCATACCCCGGCTCGACAATCCGCGCCTGCGCCAAACCCGGCATCGCCCGCACCATGGCAAGCTGCGTATCAACCGGGAGCGATGTGCTGATCCCGTTGGGATAGACCAGGTGCGTGTCGAGGCCTTCTGGTTCCAGAAACACCTGATGCCCGTCGCGATCGCCAAACCCGTGAATCTTGTCCTCGATTGACGGGCAATAGCGCGGGCCGGCTGCGTCAATCGCGCCTGAGAATAGGGGTGAGCGATGAAGATTTTCACGGATGATATCGTGCGAAGCGATCGTGGTACGGGTGATGGCGCAGAAAACCTGCGGATTGGCGCGCTCTGCGGTCCGGGGCGACATCGTCCACCCCTCCCCATCCGAAGGCTGCTCCGGCAACGCGGCCCAGTCAATCGTTCTTCCATCAAGTCGCGGAGGCGTACCCGTCTTCAACCGCGCCATCGGGAAATTCATCTCTCGCAACTGATGAGCGAGCAGAGCAGCGGCGTTCTCACCGACCCGGCCACCTTCAAAGCGCTCTTCGCCGCGAAACAGGACACCTCCGAGAAACGTCCCAGTACACAAGATGACATGAGACGCGTCCAGCCGACGACCGTTCGCGAGGATCAGGCCACCAACCCGTCCGCCTTCGAGGATCAGGCCCGCCGCCTCTCCCTCCACCAGATCAAGATTGGCCTGGGCATTGACCAGTCGTTGCACCTCAGCCTTGAAAAGCGTGCGGTCCGCCTGCACGCGCGGGCCCCAAACGGCGCTGCCCTTGGATCGGTTCAGCATGCGATAGTGGATGGCGCCTGCATCTGCTGCGCGGCCCAGGACCCCGTCCAGAGCGTCCACCTCACGAACCAGATGGCCCTTGCCCAGCCCACCGATCGCAGGATTGCAACTCATTGCTCCGATCGCGTTGATGTCGAAGCTGACCAGCGCCGTGCGCGCACCCATGCGCGCGGCGCCGCAAGCCGCCTCAACTCCGGCATGACCTCCACCGACCACCAAGACATCGAAATTCTGCATGCTGCGTCAGATAGGGGTTTGCAACCGGAGCGTCAAAGAGGTTTCACGTGAAACACCCCGCGCCGCTGAGCGCGCCGCAGCGCACTTATTTGCCGATGCAGAATCGCCCGAACAGAGCATCCAGCATGTCCTCCGTCGTCGCTTTGCCGATCAGCCGGTCAAAAGCCAGCCGCGCCGACCGCAATTCCTCAGCACACAGCAACAAATCAGACTGATCCAGAGCGCGGCCAAGCGACGCGCTGGCCTCCGTAAGGATGCGATGTTGGCGAACATTAAGAGCCGCCTCACCCGGCTTTGGCAAGTTCAATCGCGCATGCGCTACGAGCGCCTGCTTGAACTGCGAAATGCCTTCGCCGGTATGCGCGGACAGTGTAAAGCGCGCGCTGCCCTTTGGGATGAAACCATCCGCATCGCATTGCGGGGCAATCTCCCAGGCATCCTTGGGCCCGGCTCCCTCTTTGCCCAACCACAGGACAAGGTCCGACCGCTCCATCGAGGCGCGTGCCCTGTCCATCCCGATCCGCTCGATCGTATCGACCGTCCGCTCACGCAGGCCCGCCGTATCGACCAGTGTGAATGGTACCCCATCTATCGCCAC
Source organism: Pseudomonadota bacterium (assembly GCA_038522255.1). Lineage (GTDB taxonomy): Bacteria > Pseudomonadota > Alphaproteobacteria > Sphingomonadales > Sphingomonadaceae > Erythrobacter. The sequence goes on along the minus strand of JBCBKF010000083.1, from coordinate 3,987 downwards.
AGAACGCTCAAGTGCATCGCGCGTCGTCCCCGCAATCGCGGACGTGATCGCCGCCTCACTTTCAACGAGCGCATTGAACAAGGTGGACTTCCCACAATTGGGCGGCCCGGCAAGCGTAACCCGATACCCTTCGCCAAGCTTTTCCGATCGCGGCCGCAACAGCCACATATCCAGTTCATCGACAAGGGCCCGCATGTTCCACGTGAAACTCTCAGGGGCTTCGTCAACATCGCCTTCGTCGGAAAAATCGAGCGCAGCTTCGATCTGCGCGCTCAGACCAAGCACCGCGCTGCGCCATTTCTCTACTTTGGAAGACAGCGCTCCCTGTACGCTCGCCAGAGCGCTCGCCCGCTGCAGCTCTGTCTCAGCAGCCAATAGGTCCGCCAAACCCTCTGCCTCTGCCAAATCGATACGGCCATTGGCGAAAGCGCGACGGGTGAACTCACCGGGTTCCGCCAGGCGCAGTCCCGGCAAGTCAATCAGCGCGCGTTCGACCGCCGCAAGCACAGCGCGGCCCCCATGGCAGTGAAATTCGGCGAGGTCTTCGCCCGTTGCCGAGCACGTTCCGGGAAACCACAGCACAAGCGCGTCATCCAGTGGGCTCCCAGCCGCATCACGCAGGTGGCAAAGCGTCGCTCTGCGAGGTTTCCCAAGCCGCCCCGCGAGGCTTTCAACCGCAGAGCCGGCTTGAGGGCCACTAACGCGGATCACACCGATGGCCGCAGGCGGCGTCCCGCTGGATAAGGCAACTATGGTGGGCCGCTCCCCCGCACTCGCGCTCATGTCAGGTTTCAGCCGGTCAATCCGTTTCAGTCTTCGCTATCGGAACGAGAAGAGGATGTACGCGATGATCCCGCGGCGCGCATACCCCCTTCAACAAAGCTCTGAAACAGTTTCAGCCCCATCTGGCCCATCGGAGCCAGGTTTTCGGCGTATTCGCGCAACTGGTCGGGGTTGACCGTACCCTTCATCGTCTCAGAAACCATGTCGACATAGAGCGCATTCGCCTGGCTGACATCCGGCAGACCCATGAAACTGCGCGCCTCTTCTGGGGTGCAATCAACTTCGATGGTAATCTTCATGGCAACGCCTCTCTCTGGTCTCGATCTCCAGGAAGGTGGGACCAGACAGTCCAATGCGCAAGGAGACGCCTGCCTGCTCCCCCGATACGTAGGCCTAATTCAAGACCACGAAATTGGTTATGATCTTGCGCGTTTGCGAATCCAGCGTCTTGGGAAGTTCCGCTTCGAGCATGGCCTGACGCTTGGCAATGGTTTCGGCGATTTGCACGCGCCGCATCGCCCAGTTGGGGCAGGCCCTTTCCTCGACCAGTTTGCGATCAATCATCGATATCCCTGTATGTCGAGGATCCTGACTGATGCGCATCATCAGGGAAACGAGTTCCGCCTCTTCCCCCTCCAGCAGCTGGAGAAAGTTCCGCCCGTTATAGAGCAAAAGGCCCGTCACGCCGCGCGCTGGATTGTTCCTTTGGCTCGCTGCGAGAATGGCGTTTATATCATCGCGCGACAGGCTCGGCGCGGTGCTAATATATAGGTATTGACTGATCACGATTACCGGGCCCTCCCGTGAGCCGCGAATTACTGATTCATCGTATCGAAGAAGTCTTCGTTGGTTTTGGAATCCTTCATCTTGTCGAGCAGAAATTCCATCGCGTCTACGGTGCCCATCTGCATAAGGATGCGACGCAAGACCCACATCTTGGAGAGCTTGTCCTTCTCCACCAGCAGCTCTTCCTTACGCGTGCCTGATTTGCCAACGTCGAGTGCAGGGAAAATACGCTTGTCCGAAACCTTGCGATCAAGGACGATTTCCGAGTTGCCGGTGCCCTTGAACTCTTCGAAAATCACCTCGTCCATCCGGCTGCCTGTATCAATCAGCGCAGTGGCGATGATGGAAAGCGATCCGCCTTCTTCGATGTTGCGCGCCGCGCCAAAGAAACGTTTGGGGCGCTGCAACGCATTCGCATCGACGCCGCCAGTCAGAACCTTGCCGGAGCTTGGTACAACAGTGTTGTAAGCACGACCAAGACGGGTGATCGAGTCGAGCAGAATGACAACGTCATTCTTGTGCTCCACCAGACGTTTGGCTTTTTCGATCACCATTTCAGCCACCTGGACGTGGCGATTGGCCGGCTCGTCAAAGGTTGAGGAAATCACTTCGCCCTTAACGCTGCGCTGCATGTCGGTGACTTCTTCAGGACGCTCATCGACCAGCAAAACCAGCAGAAACACTTCGGGATGGTTGTCCGTGATCGCCTTGGCAATGTTCTGCAACAGCACCGTCTTACCCGTGCGAGGCGGCGCCACGATAAGCGCGCGTTGCCCCTTGCCCTGCGGCGAGACAATGTCGATCACCCGCGCGGACTTGTCCTTCACAGTGGGGTCAAGCGTATCGAGCGACAGCTTCTGGTCAGGGTAGAGCGGCGTTAGGTTGTCAAAGTTCGTGCGCAGGCGAACCGCATCAGGGTCTTCGAAATTGACGGTGCTCAGGCTTGTGAGCGCAAAGTACCGCTCGCCATCCCTCGGCGCGCGGATCTCACCTTCGACCGTATCGCCAGTGCGCAGGCCCCATTTGCGGATCTGGTTGGGCGAGACGTAGATATCATCGGGCCCAGCGAGGTAATTGGCCTCGGGGCTGCGCAGAAAGCCAAAGCCGTCCTGAAGCACCTCGATCGTGCCGATGCCCATGATCTTCTCTTCGTATTCCTCGTCCTCTGCGAGTTCACGAAGGATGCTGAACAGCAAGTCCTGGCGGCGCATGGTGGAGGCACCTTCAACCCCCAGCTCCTCGGCCATTTGAACCAGCTCAGCGGGCGCTTTTTCTTTTAACTCTTTGAGATGCATTGCAAATTACAGTCCAGAATTGGAGCGTTCCCTCGCAGGGACGCCCAGGGGGAGCCGGAAGTCAGTACCTCTTTGGACGAGGCGCCTTGCCGCAGAACAGCGATCAAGACAGGGCTTGGAGAAAGCAGACGGGCCGCGCGCGGATCGCGCAAGCCTAACCGGTGAACTTCGTAAAATAAGTAGCTCTGCCCGCGCGGTCAATCCACGAATGCATGGCCACGTTTCAAAACGGCTTGATGTAGACAAGCACGACAATCAGCACGAGCAGAATTCCGGGCACTTCACCCACAAACCGCAGGGTCTTTTCGCTCAAAGGCCGCTCTCCGCGCGCCATCTTTTTAGTCTGAGCGACCAGCCAGCCGTGATAAGCCGACAACAGCACGACCAGCGTCACCTTGGCGTGAAGCCATCCCGCACCGACAAAATAGCCGCCGGGAATCGCGATCGCGAGACCCAGCACCCACACCAGGATAAGGCTGGGCGTGAGAATAATCTTGCGCAACTTTCCCATCCGGTCTGCCCACTTTGCCTCGCCCGCAGAACCGGGCTCGTGATCGAGCATGTAGATGCACTGGCGCGGCAACATGAAAAGGCCCGCCAGCCAGAACACCATGAAGATGACGTGCCCAACCCGCAGCCAATCGCTGATCAAAAGAAGCGTTTCCATTCCTTCATATCCCTCTCTGGCTGAGCGTCATTGATCGCGGACGGCGGCGAGCAATTCCTCGACATGCGCAATCGGTGTGAACTGCCCAATACCGTGCCCAAGATTAAAGACATGCGGCCTGTCCTCAAACGCTTCAAGGATCGCTCGACACCTGTCGGGAAGTGCAGGACCTCCGGCCTCCACCAGCAGCGGATCGAGATTGCCCTGCACCGGCATATCTGCGGGCAGGGACGCATGAGCCCAGGCCGGATCCAGCGTCTCGTCAAGCCCGACAGCGTCCACGCCGGTCTCGCGCGCATAAGCAGGCAGTTTCGCGCCCGCGCCTTTGGGGAAGCCGATCACAGGCGTTTCAGGATGCGATTGCTTAAGCGCCGCGGTGATCTTCGCATTGGGCGCAACCACCCAACGTTCAAACTCGTCGGGCGCCAAACTGCCCGACCAGCTGTCAAACAACTG
>JBCBKF010000082.1:0-9475 GCA_038522255.1 Pseudomonadota bacterium | reverse complement strand
CACGGCGTGCTCGATCGACCTGGCGGGGCGTGACATCCTGGACGCGGTCAACACGAGCGTGAACCCGAAGGTGATCGACTGCCCGAACCCGAACCTGGGCCGCGTGCTTCGCCCTATCGCGCGCCGATGCCCGATCCTGTTCCACCGCCGATTGCCTACACGCTAGCGCTGCCTGAGGACGCCGAGCGCGCGCCGCAAACCGATCCGCAAAGCGAAACCGAGTGGGAGCATAGCGGCGGCTACAGGCCCGAACATGAGCCATTCCAGATGCTCAAAGAGGTCGATGATGACCGCGAATTGGTCGATGAATTGCCTGATCTGAATCAGGAATGGGAAGCGGTTTCTGAAAGGCTCCAGCTAAAGAAGTATGGCGCCTATTACCTGATCGGACTTTTCGTCTTTTTCGGCTATTGCAGCAGTTGAATAGGGGCAATGCCGTTCGCGTCCGCTTTGGCTTGAGGTCAGGGGTGCGATCCGCCATTGAAATGAGGACTGTTTTCGCAAAGGAACCGATCATGCCGCGTCGAATCTTCCCCGCTTTTTCCATCGCTCTTCCGGCCGCAGCGCTTGCCGCCGCCGCGCTCCCCGCCGCGCCGCTCGCCGCGCAAGAGAGCACCGCCGCCGCGACGGACGAGATCAACCAGGAAATGGAGGCGCTGGGCGGTATGTTTGGCGACATGTTTGGCACCGCCGAACCGCTAACGCCCGAGCAGGAAGCGCGTGTGCCTGCTGCCCAATCAGTGGTGCTCAAGCTGTTTCCCGAAGGCACTTATGCCAAGATGATGAACGAGACGCTCGCGCCGATGATGGATGGCATCATGGGCAATATCGCGGGCACGCCCGGCATTTTGCTCATCGAGCTCACCGGGCTTCCCCCGAGCCAGTTGAGCGATCTGGACGAGGCGAAGCTTGAACAGGCGGTCGCCTTGCTTGATCCGAACGCTGCCGAGCGCAACGCCGAAATCGCTCAGGCAATGGTCGATATGATGACCGGGATCATCGAACAGATTGAGCCGAGTTATCGTGCCGGACTTGCGCGCGCCTATGCCGTGCGCTTTACCGCAGCAGAGCTGATCGATCTCGACGCCTATTTCGCAACTCCGGTGGGCAGCAAGTATGCCGCTGAAAGCTTCCTAATCTTTGCCGATCCGCAAGTCATGTCGGCGATGAATGAAATGATGCCCGCTGTCATGCAGCAAATGCCCGATATCATGGGGGCTGTCGGCCAGATTGCCGAGAAATATCCCAAGGGCCGCACCTTTTCCGCACTCTCGGCTGAGGAGCAGGACCAGTTGGCGCAATTGCTGGACACCTCGCTGGAAAACCTCGCCGCCAATGAGCCCGCCCGAGTAGAGAGTCCGATGACCGAAGGCTCCGAAGAGCAGGAATGGGTTGAGGAAGAAGCGGCAAGCTGATTGTCCTTCGCGCTTGCAGCGGCAGCGGCGGAGCGCCATTTGACGCCGTGTGAGCGCCCATCCCGACACACTCAGCGACAACGCCGTCCCGCCCGAAATCCAGGCATGGTTTGACGCGCGCGGCTGGCGCATCAGGCGCCACCAGCTCGATATGCTGGCCAAGGCGCGCGAGGGGCGAGATGCGCTGCTGGTTGCTGATACGGGCGCGGGCAAGACTTTGGCGGGCTTTCTGCCCACTTTGTGCGATTTTGCCCCGAGCACAGGCGCGGTCCCCGAAGAGGGGCTGCACACGCTCTATGTCTCGCCGCTCAAAGCGCTGGCGCATGATGTGAAGCGCAACCTATTGACCCCGATCAAAGAGATCGGCCTGCCGATCACGGTCGAGACCCGATCGGGCGACACCTCTTCGGACAAGAAGAAGCGCCAGCGCGCAAAGCCCCCGCATGTCCTGCTGACCACGCCTGAGAGCTTGTCGCTGCTTTTGTCTTATCCGGAGAGCCTCGACCTCTTCCGCACGCTCAAACGGGTGGTGGTGGACGAGGTCCACGCTTTCGCCACCGGCAAACGCGGCGACTTGCTGGCTTTGGCTCTGGCGCGCTTGCAGACGCTTGCGCCTCAATGCCGGCGAGTCGCACTGTCCGCGACCTTGGCCAACCCATTGAGCTTTCAGGAATGGCTCGCGCCGCAAGCCAATGACGGGACGGGCGAGATCCACGCCGCTGACCTGGTTCTGGGCGAGAAAGGCGCGCCGGCCGACCTTACGATCCTGCTCCCGATCGAAGAGCGCGTGCCCTGGGGCGGGCATGCGGGGCGTTGGGCGGTCGATCAGCTTTACGAAGCGATTCTGGCCAATCGCACCACTTTGGTCTTCACCAATACGCGCTTCCTCGCCGAGTTCATCTTTCAGTGCCTGTGGGACATCAACGAGGACAATTTGCCCATCGGCGTCCACCATGGAAGCCTGTCCAAAGAGGCCCGGCGCCGCGTCGAAGACGCCATGGCGGCCGGAGACTTGCGCGCACTGGTGGCGACGGCGAGCCTCGATCTGGGCGTCGATTGGGGCGATATTGACCTTGTCGTGCAGATGGGCGCGCCCAAAGGTTCCTCGCGCCTGCTGCAGCGGATCGGGCGCGCGGGCCACCGCCTCGACACTGCCAGCCGCGCGGTTCTCGTGCCCGGCAACCGGTTCGAATTCCTCGAGGCCATGGCAGCCAAGGACGCGGTCGATGAAGGCCAGCGTGACGGCGAGGACTTTCGGCCCGGCGGGCTCGACGTGCTGGCACAGCACGTCATGGCCTGCGCCTGTGCCGCTCCCTTTCACGAGGACGATCTGCTGGCCGAAATCCGCTCCAGCGTGGCCTATGCCTGGCTCGACAAACCCGCATTCGAGCGGGTGCTGGGTTTTGTCGAAAACGGTGGCTATGCGCTTCGCGCCTATGACAAGTTCAAGCGCATCATCCGGGGTAAGGATGGTGTGTGGCGCCTCGCGCACCCCAACCAGGCCCAGCGCCACCGGATGAATGCCGGGATCATTGTCGATTCTGAAATGCTGATGGTGCGTTTCAAGAACGGGCGGCAATTGGGCAAGGTGGAAGAACGCTTTGCGGCGCAATTATCAGCAGGCGACACATTCTTTTTTGCCGGGCTCAGCCTTGAGGTTGAGAGCGTCAAGGACATGGACGTGATCGTGCGCGCGGCAAAGAAATCCGCCACTATCCCGAGCTATGGCGGCCTGCGCCTGCCGCTGACCACGCACCTGGCAAGCCGCGTGCAGACAATGCTCGATGATCGCGCCGGTTGGGGTCGCTTTCCCGACGATGTGCGCGAATGGCTCGAAGTGCAGGATTATCGCAGCCGCTTGCCAGCGCCGGGCGAATTGTTGGTCGAAAGCTTTCCCCACGGGGGCAAGCATTACACCGCGTATTACACGTTTGAGGGCTGGAACGCGAACCAGAGCCTCGGCATGCTGATCACGCGGCGGATGGAGGATCGCGGGCTGATGCCGGCGGGCTTCGTCGCCAATGATTACACGCTGGCGGTGTGGGGGTTAAAGCCAGTGACCGATCCCGCGCCGCTCTTGTCGCCCGATATCCTGACCCATGAATTCGTCGACTGGGTGACCGAGAGCCATCTGCTGCGCCGCGCCTTTCGCGAAGTGGCCGTGATCAGCGGCCTTGTGGAACGCCAGCATCCCGGAAAGCGCAAAAGCGGAAAGCAAGTGACCTTCTCTACCGATCTGATCTACGATGTGCTTAAGAAGTATGAGCCCGACCATGTCCTGCTCGAAGCTGCCTGGGCTGACGCGCGGGCGCGGATGACGGACGTGGGACGGCTCGCCGATCTGCTTGAGCGCTCGGAGCGCGAGCTGGTGCATGTGGAGCTTGAGCGGGTGTCGCCCCTCGCCGTGCCTGTCATGACGATGATTGGGCGCGAATCCGTGCCGCAAGGGGCGGTCGACGATGAACTGCTGATCGAGGCGGAGAGCCTGGTGAGCGAAGCGATGCGGATCGATCCGCCGACGGAAGGGGATTAGTAAATCGGCGGTGGCATTAGGAGAGACGCACAATTGCCCGCGGGCATCTCTACCAGATCGATCAAGCCGCCCTTATTGAAAGGTTCAGGCGCCTTGCGATTGGCAGGGTATGGAGAGTTTTCGAAGTGCCTGTGGAGTGCGAGATCATCAAAGCAGATTTTCGAGCGCGGAACCCCAGCCTTCGCGATTGCGCGTAATACTTTCACCGAAATTGCATAGGATACGCCACTTTCCGCACGAAAAAGGGCCATTGGATAGCGCATAGTGAGCGCACGTATGTTCCCTGGCAAAGATTCCAGGTCCACAATTCTGCCGTTGAGCGAAATTGCGCCTCTTTCTTTCACCTCGACGACTGCATGAACTGGTTTTCCGTTCCTCGGAATGGGTTCTTCCCACCCCGGGAGCTCAACTAACTGGATTTGGCGTGAAGGTCGGGCGAGGCTCGTCACGCAACCGATTCCAGCCACTATTGCGGTCACAATCAGGACAGACCGCAAGCTCTGCATCGATGGGCTTTCCCGATTGCGCTTCGCTGCCGCAGTCAATTGCCAAAATCCTTGTACCGGCCGTTGCCGACAAAGGCGAACCTGGTGGCGCCCGCTTCCTTGATCAGCGCGATCGTGCGCGCGGAGCGATCATAACTGGCGAGCGCATCGGGCTCAAAACGCAAGGTCGGCTCTGTGGGCTGTGCGAGCGCGAGGGCGATCTGTTCGCGCAACTGATCTGCGCTCACCTTCGTGCCGTTCCACAGCAATTGGTCTTGCGCGGTGATCGCGACCACATTGGTCTCACCAATCTCGCAGGCGGTGCAGGGCGTGGTAGGCAAATCGACCTTGGTCTCATGCACTTTGATCGGCACCGCAAGGATGATCATGATCAACAGCACCAGCAGCACATCGATAAAGGGTGTGACGTTCATCGCGCCCATTGGCGGGCTGGCTTTGCGGATATGGGCGCGCGGGGTGTCGGCGAAGCGGTGCAGGCTGGCGGCTTTGGCAGTCATGATCGGTCTCCTTCAGGGATGGAGCATATCGGGCACAATAAGAATACAAAAAAATCAATAAGTTGCCTAACGCGTACCGGTGTGTGGTTTGCAACTGGTGCGGCGCTGCCGGGCCGGCCTGTGCGCCAGTGCCCTACGAAAAAGGGCGCCGCGGACCGATCCGCAGCGCCCCCATGTCTTGAGCCGTACTGTCCCGAAGCGAAGGCTTAGCTGCCTTCCTTGCCGAACACGCGGTACTTTTCATTGCCAACAAAGCCGAACTTGGTGACGCCAGACGCCTTGATGATCTGCAGCACCTTGGCGGAGCGATCATAGCTTGCGAGCTGATCCGGCTCGAACTGCAGTTCTGGCTCCACCGCCATCTGCGTGGTTTCTTGCAGCGTGGTGACCAGCTGGCCCGGTGTGATTTCCTCTGCGTTCCACAGCAAGCGGTCTTCCGCAGTGATGACCAGCTTGTTCTTCACCGGATCAATGTCAAGATCGCTTGGCGGCGGGTTGCCTTGCGGCAAATCGATATCGACCGAGTGGGTCGCGATCGGGATAGTGATGATGAACATGATCAGCAGCACGAGCAGCACGTCGATCAGCGGGGTCATGTTCATGTCGAGCATTGGCTCGCCGTCGAGCTTGCCTCCGGACATACCCATGGGAGTTCTCCTTAAATCCTTTTAGCGCCTGACGGCGTTAGCCGTTCGGGTCGATCGGGTTCGAGATAAAGCCAACGGTGGGGTAGCCCGCCGCCTGCACGTTGTAGATGGTGCCGGCCACGCACTTCCAGGGCACGTTCTTGTCGGCGCGGATGTGGACTTGCGGGATGGCTTCGGGATCTTCGATGATCGCCTCGGCACCGCCCGGATAGTTCGAAACGATCGCGTCCAGACGCTCGAACGCCTTGTTGTAAAGCTCTTCCGAGGTCACCGGAGTGATGTTGTTGAAGTAAATGCGACATTCGCCGGTGCGAGAGGCGCCGCCAAAGCCGGAACGGATCACGCCCGCTGTGTTGCCATCCGCATCCGTCGTCATGACGGTGAGTTGGAGGTTTTCCACCTTGTCCTTCGATTCCTCCATTTCGAACACTGGGATCTCCAACTGTTCAACCGTCTGGATCGCAACCGGAACCGCGATAAGGAAGATGATCAGAAGAACCAGCATCACGTCCACCAGCGGGGTCGTGTTGATGTCCGACATCGGGGCTTCGCCCGAACCGCTCATCGAAATTGCCATTGATACGTCCTATTCTGGCAAAGTGTGCATTGGGTAAGCGAAGGATCACGGGGCGAGCACGCGAGACGCCCCGCCCCCATTGTCCGTGATACGCTTACTTGGTCGCGGGCTTTGCGCCGCCCGCAGTGGTGGCCGGCTTTGCGGCGGGTTTCGGCTTCGCTGCCGGAGCTGCCGAGATCGCCGGCTTCACCGTGCCGTCCGAACCGATATAGGCAAGGATGTCGTTACAGAAATCGGTCATCATCGCAGCGATCTTGCGGTTACGGGCCTGGAGCCAGTTGAACGCAAGCACGGCGGGAACCGCAACCAGCAGACCGATCGCGGTCATGATCAGCGCTTCACCAACCGGGCCGGCAACCTTATCGATCGAGGCCGAGCCTTCGATGCCGATATTGATCAGCGCGCGGTAGATCCCGATCACAGTGCCGAGCAGACCGATGAACGGCGCGGTCGCGCCCACCGATGCGAGGAACGAAAGACCGCCAGACAGTGCAGCGTTGATCGTTTCCTGGCTGTGCGCAAGGTTGTCTTCGACATAGGACGCTTCGGAACCAGCGCCGTGCATCTTGGCATGATCGTCACGCGCTTTGATGGCATCGTCAGCGAGCTGGCGCCATGCGCTGTTCTTTTCCAGCTTGGTTGCGCCGTCCTTCAGGCTGGCCGCGCGCCAGAACGCCGCTTTGCCTTTCTTGTACTGGCCCATGACCTTGTTCTGCTCGAACAGCTTGGAGAACAGGATGTAGAACGAACCGACGCTCATGATGACCATGACGGCGAGGATCGACCATGCAACCGGGCCGCCCTCCTCCATCGCCTCGATAAAGCCAAACTTGTTTTCCGGCGCGGTTTCAGCGGCGGCAATAAGGTATGTGAACATGACGAATAAGTCCTTTTAAAATGTGTCCCCGGGGCGCGCTTCCCTTACTTCGAAAAGCCACGTCCTGATCTGCGTTAATTCAGTCGGTAAACGATCACCGTCGAGTACGTACCGGTCGTCGGGTTGCCCGCATCGTCCAAAGCCTCGTTAAAGCGTGCATAGCGGCTCATCCCCTTGCAGGCCGCATCGTCGAGGGACGATGATCCGCTCGAACGTGTAACGCTGCACCCAGAGACCCTCCCATTGGGGCCGATGGTGACCCTGACGCCGACATTGCCTTCAACCTCCTCCCGCAGAGCACGCGAGGGGTAGTTCTCCTGGATCCTGCGTGCCCAGCGGCTCTGACCCTTCGGACTGGCTCCGCGGGCCTTTGAAGGCGGTGCCGGCGGCGGCGCGGGCGGGGCCACAGGTGCAGGCGGCGGAATGGTCAGCGCTGGCGGCGCTGGCGGCGGAATTGTCGGCGATGTCGCGATTGGCGGCGGCGCCGGCGCAATGTTGATCGGCGGAGGCGGCGCCACGGGTGGTGGCGGCGACACTTCCTGCGGCTGCTCGGGCGGGGGTTCCGGCTCTTCCTCGGGGGGCGGCGGTTCCTCTTCGATGTTCACCGTGGTGACGCGCTCGATCTCTTTCTTCACAGCATCAATGGTCAAACCAATGATCATCGCGAGACCAATGCCTGCCACGATGCCGACCGCGATGATTAGGGAGGTTAGTTTGCTCCCCGTCATTCCTTGATCAACGTAGGACATGCGGCTGATTTCTCTCCATTCTTTCGCCGACTTGCGCCGGCACAACTTTCGCGATCCGGTGTTTTGAACACCGGCGTTGCGAATCCCTAAACCCTGGTCCTCCCCTGCCGCATGGAGCGAGCGGGAAAACCGTCTGAACTCCATCCGGACCGCCGCTTGCGCATTTTTCTTGCGCTGGGTGACGGACGCCCGCTTTGGTCATGTCCCCAGAACCATCGCGAACTTTGCGCGGTCTAGCGTTCAACACCTAGTCAATCAAACGCTTTATCGGTTCAGGTGCGATTCAAATGTCTCGTTCTGAGATGACAGTGGCTGTATAAAACCGACAGATTCCAGCGCAAGGCACCCCAGTGATGACCCTCATTAACCAGATTTTCACCATGAAATTCAAGCTTCTACCAGTGGCTCTGGGTCTCGTTATCTGGGCTTTCCCGAGCGCGGCGCAGTCGGCTGGAGAGCCAGGCGAGCAAGCCTCCGCCGCCTTTGAGGCCTCTCCTCAGCGCCTGGCTGAGCGCGCCACTTATGTCGATCTGGTCACCTTGAGCGCGCGCAGCGAGCTTGTAGTGCGCGCGCAGATTCGCCGCCAGACCCAGCTCAAGCCCGAGCGCGCACCCGACCTCGCACCCGGCTTTGCGCGGCTTTATATTCAGGCCGAAACACAGGCCCTAATCGCGGGCAATACGACGTTGGGCGAGTCGCTGGTCTATCTGGTGGACGTGCCGCTGACCGCCAAGGGCAAGGCGCCCAAGCTCAAAGACGCCCAGGTGGTGCTGTTTGCCAACAATGCCGGGCCCGATGGCCGGGGTGCGGCACAGTTGCAGCTGACCGGTGAATTCGCGCAACTGGCCTACTCGCCCGAACTCGAAGAACGGCTGGCGCCCATTCTAACCAGCCTGGTGGCGAGCGATCCGCCGCCGATCATCACGGGGATAAGCGATGCACTTGCGGTACCGGGCACTCTGGTGGGCGAATCCGAAACACAGATCTTTCTGAAGACGCAGGATCGTTCACCCGTGTCGCTGACAGTTCTGCGCCGCCCCGGCCAGCCTCCCGCATGGGGCGTTTCGTGGGGAGAAATCATCGATTCGTCAGCGCGCCCGCCTGAGGCAGAAACCCTGCGCTGGTTCCGCCTCGCCTGCGCTCTGCCCGATGAGCTGCCAAGCTCGGCCAATCTCGCACGCGATCCCGCAGCGCGCAGCCTTGCCGAACGCGATTATGCCTTCGTGATCGAAGCGCTTGGTCCGTGTGCGCGGTCAATCACCGCCACGCCCCAGGGCTGACCGCCCCCTGCCGCCTTCTCTGCCGCCTTCTCTGCCGCCTCCCGCGCCGCCGAATGTGTGAAAGCGCGGCGCTTGACCGCGCGCGCAGCATGGCTAAGCGCCGGGCGAAGTCTTCCATCAGCCCTTTTTCCCAGGATCCGCTTTTATGTCTGACACCTGCGCCCAACCGCCGCTTCGCATTGCGATTGCAGGGCTTGGCACAGTGGGGGCGGGCGTTGTCCGTCTGCTTGATACGAATCGCGATCTCATCGCCGCGCGCGCCGGGCGCGGAATCGAAGTCACCGCTGTCAGCGCGCGAGATCGCGGGAAGGATCGCGGTATCAATCATGACCGTTTCTACTGGGAGGACGACATGACCGCGCTTGCCACGCGCGAGGATGTTGATGTTGTGCTG
>JBCBKF010000081.1:0-9513 GCA_038522255.1 Pseudomonadota bacterium | reverse complement strand
AGAATTATCTCGCCAAGCCAGGGTCGACCGGAACGGCCTCGAAGCCGATCTGCGATCTTGCGATTCTCGATGATGATGGCAACAAGCTGCCGCAGGGCGAGGTGGGCGAGGTTTGCATCCGCACGGTCGGCAATTTCCTTGGCTATTGGAAGAACGAGGAAGCCACGCAAAAGGCCTTCACCAAGGATATGTATTTCCGCAGCGGTGATCTGGGCTATCTCGACGAAGACGATTACCTCTATATCGTCGATCGCAAGAAGGACATCATCATCCGCGGCGGCGAAAACATCAGCTGTATCGAGGTGGAGGACGCGATTTACGCCCACGACGACATCAGCGAATGTTCGGTCTTCGGCCTGCCTGATGAACGCATGGGCGAAGTGCCCGCCGCTGTCATCCTCACGCTTGATGGCCGCGAGACGGTCACCCCGGCGGCGTTGCGCGCGTATCTCTTAGAACACATCGCCCCCTTCAAGGTGCCGCTCGAAGAGCATATCTACGTAGTGCATGAAACACTTCCGCGCCTTGGCACCCAGAAAGTCGACAAGAAATCCCTACGCGAAAAATACACCAAGCAGCTCGCTGCTGCCTAAGCGGGCACTCGCGAGGCTACTTGGAGCGCCGACGCCGGGCGATGGAGTGAGCGAGGAATGAGCGTTCCTTCGGTCACCCGTCGGCTTGCGCGCCAACGCGCCATCTTTGATAGGCGCACCATCGCCGAGACCATCGTCAAGCTGGTCTCAGCGCATGGTGATGCAGCACGCCCGTACATTGTGACAACGCTCAAGAACGCGCTCGACAAAGGGCGCGGCGAAATTGCGCAAAGGCTGTCGGACAAGCCATCAGCGGGGCATGAATGCACTGCAGGCCACGCCTTTTTGACCGATCAACTGCTGCGCGTCATTTACGATCACGTCACCGCGCATCTTTATCCCGCACCCAATCGCACCGCCGCTGAACGGCTCGCTATTCTGGCGGTGGGCGGATATGGCCGCGCAGAGATGGCGCCGCATTCGGATATCGACATCGCCTTCATCACACCCATGCGCCGCGCGCCGTGGTGCGAACAGGTAATTGAGGCGATGCTCTACCTGCTGTGGGATCTGGGCCTCAAAGTGGGCCATTCCAGTCGCACGGTCGCCGATACGATGCGCATGGCGAAAGAGGATCTCACCATCCGGACCGCGCTGCTCGAAGCGCGCCTCGTCTGGGGGGATCAGAGCATTTACGATGAAGCGCGCGGGCGGTTCTGGCGCGAGGTCGTGAAGGGCACCGAACGCGATTTTCTGAGCCAGAAGCTTGAAGAGCGCAGCCAGCGCCACGAACGCATGGGCGACAGCCGCTATGTGGTGGAACCCAATGTAAAGGAAGGCATGGGCGGCCTGCGCGATCTTCAGACCCTGTATTGGATCGGCAAGTACATTCACCGCGCCGAAACAGCGGCCGAATTGACGGCGGCCGGCCTTTTCAGCAAAGGGGAATACCGCAGTTTCCGCCGCGCTGAGGGCTTCTTGCTGGCGGTTCGGTGCCACATGCACGAGCTTGCCGATCGGGCGGAAGACCGGCTGACATTTGACCTTCAGCGCCAGGTGGCAGAACGCATGAATTTTGCCGACCGGCCGGGCAAGAGCGCGGTCGAACGCTTCATGCAGTATTATTTTCTCCAGGCGAAACGCGTTGGCAGCCTTACCGGTGTGTTTCTTGCCGCGATCGAAGACGAATTTCGCAAGACCCGCCGTCAAAGCGTGTTCTTTCGCAATCGCCCCAGCCAGACACACGAGATAAACGGCTTTCTGGTCAGCGATGAAACGGTCCGCGCGCCGCGTGACGACTGGTTTGAACGCGACCCGGTGCGCCTCATCGAATTGTTCGCCATCTCCGAGGCGCACGGACTTGAAGTTCACCCGCAAACCATGCGCCAAGCGGATCGAGACGCCAAGTTCATCGACAAGACTGTCCGCGCCGATCCCCGCGCCAATGCGCTTTTTGTGGATGTGCTGTGCGGGCGCAACGATCCCGAAACGGCCCTTCGCGCAATGAACGAGGCGAGCGTCTTTGGCCGCTTTGTACCCGATTTCGGGCGGGTCAATGCGCAGATGCAGTTCGACATGTATCATCACTACACGGTTGATGAACACACGATCCGGGCCATCGGCCTCACCAGCCAGATTGAACGCGGCCTGCTTAAGGAAGATCACCCGCGCGCCAGCGAGCAAATCCACGCGCTCTCATCGCGCCGCGCGCTGTTCGTCGCGGTGCTGCTGCACGACATCGCAAAGGGGCGCGGCGGCGATCACTCGGTGCTTGGCGCAGGAGTGGCGCGACGATTGTGTCCGCGCTTTGGCCTTGATGAAGACGAGACAGAGCTGGTGGCATGGCTGGTGCTTGAACACCTTCTCATGAGCCGCACCGCGCAAAAGCGAGACCTTACCGACCCAAAGACAATCGAAGATTTTGCAGCGCAGGTGAAGTCGATTGATCGCCTGCGCTATCTGGCGATCCTGACCGCAGTCGATATTCGCGCCGTGGGGCCGGGCGTGTGGAACAGCTGGAAAGGCCAATTGCTGGGCGAGCTCTATGAAGGGGCGCAGGAACGCCTTCGTCTTGGCCACAAGCGCCGCGGTCGCAAGCAAAGGGTTGCCGCGCGGCGGGCCGCTGTGCACGCGCTGCTGAATGAGAAGCAAGGCGATCAGGAGCAACTGGTCGACACGGTCGGTGCCTTGATGAGCGATGCCTACTGGATCGCTGAGCCCGAAGACGTCATCGCCCGCAATTTTCTGCAATTTGAAAAGGCCCGGCGCCTGGGCGAAAGCCTCTCCATCGAATGCGCCACCGATGAAGAGCGCGGCGCAACCAGCGTGACCGTTATCGCGCAAGACCATCCCGGCCTGTTCTATCGCATCGCGGGCGGTATTCACCTGGCCGGAGCGACCATTATCGACGCGCGCATCCACACGGCGAGCGACGGGACAGCGATCGACAACTTCCTTGTTCAGGACCGCCATCGCCAGCCCTTTCGCGAGGCCGACCCGATCGAGCGGCTGAAAAAGGGCATTGGCGATGCGTTGATGGCAAAGGTGGAATTGGTGCAAAAGCTTGCCGCGCGGCCCTTGCGCCACTCGCGTTCCAAGGCTTTCAAAATCGCCCCGACCGTCACCTTTGACAACCACGCATCCAATCGTTTCACGGTGATCGAAGTCAGCGCGCGCGATCGGCCGGCGCTGTTGAACCGGCTTGCTTACGCGCTCTTCCAGGCCAATCTGATCGTGCATTCCGCCCATGTCACGGCCTATGGCGAAAGCGCCGCGGACACATTCTATGTAACCGACCTTCTAGGCGGGAAGATCGACAGCCCTGAGCGCTTGTCCGAAATCAGATCCGTCCTGCTTTCAGCGGCTAGCGACCGGCTCCAAAGGCAACTCGAAGTGGCCGCCGGATAAGCGGGTAAAACCAAGGTTAATTTGTGACCGAAATTGGGTTGCAATTGTGTAACCTACCGGTATTCCCGGACCTGACTAACAGGTCAGGAGAGGACGTTCATGAACTATCGCACCCCCGTGCGGCGCGCTTGCGCGCTGCTGTCGGCTACCTGCGCTATTGGCGCGATCGCCGCCCCCAACGCCGCCTTCGCGCAAGAGACAGCGGTCGAAGAGGATACACAAGAACCTCAGCGTCAAAGCACGCTGGACTCGGTCAACCGCATCATCGTGACCGGCACCAAGACGCAGAACCCTGAAGACGTTCAGGACGTGCCGCTTGCTGTCACCGCATTCAACGCGGACACGCTCGAGGCGTTCAAGGTGCGCGATATTCAGGGCCTGGGTTTTCAGGCGCCAAATGTCAGTCTTGACCAGATCGGCACGAGCCGCGGCAACGCCAACTTCTCGATCCGGGGTCTGGGCATCAACTCCTCGATCCCCTCGATCGATCCGACCGTCGGCGTCTTCGTCGATGGCGTCTATCTCGGGATCAATGGCGGCGTTGTGTTCGATATCTTCGATATTGAGAGCGTTGAAATCTTGCGCGGACCGCAAGGCGTTCTGTTCGGCCGCAACGTGACCGGCGGCGCGGTGGTTCTGAACACCACCAATCCCACCGACGAATTGAGCGGCAAGTTCCGCGCAGCCGTTGACGGACCGATTGATTCTGGCCGCGGCGGTGAAAACTACACTTTCAGCGGCGTCCTGTCCGGACCGCTGGTGGAAGACAAATTGCTCTTCAAGGTCGCCGCCTACCACAACAACGATCAGGGCTATTTCCGTAACCTGGCTGATGGTGAGGACTTCGGCGCCGCTGAAACAACCATCGTGCGCGGAGCTCTCGAAGCGCGCCTTGGCGATCTGACGCTTACCGCGAAAGCGGATTATTTCGACAGCGAAGGCGATGGTCCGGCAGGGCAGAACCGCGGCCAGTTTTCGCGCGAAAGCTTCGATTTTGCGATCGACAATCCGGGCTTTTACGACACCGAAATCTTCACCGCTTCGCTTACCGCAGAATGGGAAATCGGGCCGGGTACGCTGACCAACATCTTTGGCTATCGCGATTACAGCGCGCTGACGGACGCGGATATCGATTCAACGCCCGACTTCCTGTTCCACTCGAACACCGAGACTGCGCAGGATCAGATCTCGAACGAAATCCGCTATGCGATCTCGACCGATGCGTTCGACATCACTTTTGGCGGTTTTTACTTCGACCAGTCGCTTGCCTACACCGAAGTTCGCGACCTGCCCTTTACCGGCGCGCCGACCTTCTTCGGCGGCGGTCGCCAGGATCACCAGGTTCTGGGCCTGTTCGCCAGCGGTCAGTACTACCTGACCGATGCGCTCTCAATCATCGCCGGTATCCGCTGGAGTGAAGAGACCAAGGACGCAGCGATCACCTATATCTCGCCGCGCGCACCGTGTTCGGTGGTTGAGGAAACCTGCCCGACCGGCACGCAGCCGTTCACGCCCGGCACGGAAACCGACGGATTTGAGGATGAGGTGACCTTCACCAACGTCTCTCCCAAGCTGGGCCTGCAATATGAATTCGCATCCAGCCAGCTGTACGGCCATTGGACCCGCGGCTTCCGTTCGGGCGGCTACAACTTCCGCATCACCAGCGTGAGTGGCTTTGAGTCTGCCGTTGCTCAGAATGGCGGGGACCTGTTCTTCAATGAAGAGCAAGTCGACAACTTCGAAATCGGCGGCAAATTCCAGACCGATGACGGTGTCCTCACGCTGAACGTGGCGGCCTATGTCACCTTGGTGCAGGACATGCAGCGCGAAGTGAACGTCGCTGATCCGGGCGCAGGGGTTGTCCAGAACATTCTCAACACCGCCGACGCAACGATCGCCGGTGTCGAGGCAGAAGGACGGCTACGGGCAACCGACAGCCTGATTCTGACGGCGAATGTCGGCTTTATCGATGCCTCGTATGACGAAGTCCGGTTCGATATCTCAGGCGATGGTGTGATCGATCAGACCGATTTGGATCTTAGAATTCCTCGCGTTCCCGAAGCGACTTTCGGCTTTGGCTTCATCCATGAATGGCTGGTCGGCGGCGACAACGAGATCCTGACTCGCGTGAACTATCAGTGGCGCGATGACTTTGCGTTCACCGATGACAACACAGGCTTCATCCAGTCGATTTCGAACCTGGAAGCCAACATCACCTGGGTGACCCCGCTCGATGGGTTCTCGCTTTCGCTCTATGGCCGAAACCTGTTTGACGAAGTGCAGGCGGGTGGCGACACGCAGCTGTCGTTTACGCCGGGGCCGCTGTCGAATGGTGTGAACCAGCCGTTTGACCCCAACCCCGCAGCCGGCACTTTCTCGCCGCTTTCGCGCGGTCGCAATATCGGGGTCGAGGCTGTCTTCGAATTCTGATCGAAGCGAAAAGAGCCAAGCATCAAGTGGGGCGCTGCCGGCAATGGGAGCGCCCCTTTTTGTCGTCGCGATCAGTCCTCTGCAGTGAGCAGCAACAGCGCTATTATGGCGTCATCAAAACCGACAAAGGCCCATTCGAACGTGGCGTTCGAGATCGGCGTCCACGCTTCGCTCTGGCCTGCTGCGCGCACGATGTGATTGGTCACGAGTGTGAGGTGCGGCGGCTCAAACGCAGCCAGAAATTCGCGGCCACATTCAAGTGCTCGGTCGCTGCCAAGCCAGCTGGTGCGCATCGCGAGATCCTTGGCAAGGGCATCCTCGAACGCGCCCAGCGCTGAGCGATCCCCGGTCCGCTCTGCAAGCGGATCAAGCAATTCCCAGTGAAAGCCGATGGATTTGTAGCCGCACCTGGCCACGAAGTCGTCGGCAACCCTGGCCGGAGCGCCCATCGTGTGCTCGCGCGCCCGGTAATGGAAGGCGACTTGAGCACAGCTTTGCAGCGGCTCGCGCCAGCTTTTCTCAAAGCTCTCGAGCCGCTTGAGCGCCTCGTTCATCCGCGCGGACCGAACAAGGCTGTGCCCACGCGAATATGCGTCGCCCCCAATTGGACAGCGGTCGGGTAATCGCCGCTCATCCCCATCGACAAGCCCTGCACCCCGTTATCCTCAGCCAGCTTGGCAAGCAGGGCAAAGAACGGCGCAGGCTCGATATCAGCAGGCGGTAGGCACATCAGGCCCGCAATCGGCACATCGGCATCGCGCACGGAGGCGAGGAAGGCGGGCAGATCGCCAATCGGGCAGCCTCCCTTCTGCTCCTCATCGCCAACATTGACCTGGACAAAGCAGGGGACGCGCTTGTCCTGTTTGTCCATCGCCTTGGCGAGCGCCTTTAAAAGGCTTGGCCGATCCAGCGCGTGGATGCAGTCAAACAGCGCCACCGCATCTTCGGCCTTGTTGGATTGCAACTGCCCGATGCAGTGAAGCTCGGTATCGGGATAACGCTCGGTCAGCTCGGGCCATTTGCCTAGCGCCTCCTGCACGCGGTTTTCGCCAAACACGCGGTGCCCGATATCAAGCAGTGGTGTGATCCGTGCAGACGGGTGCGTCTTACTGACCGCGATCAATGTGATCTCGTCCCGCTCCCGCCGAGCGGGCTTGAGCATTTTCGCGATGTTGTCCTCGACGGCCTGGAGGCGCGTGGCTGCACTTTCGGTCATGGGCGCGCTATACCGTGCGTGTGGCTATAAACCAGACCCTCCTGCCCGATCTCTGGCTGCTCTCGGACCGGCGCAACGATGCGGTGTTGGAGACAGCGCTCGCGCAATTGCCGCGCGGGAGCGGCTTTCTCTATCGCCATTACCATCTGCCCGATTCGGAACGCTACCATCGCTTCTGGACATTGCGCCGGATCGCCAAAGCGCGTGGCCACAGGGTTATTCTGGCTGACAGCGCGATGACCGCACTCGAATGGGGCGCGGATGGCGTTTATGGCGCACCCTTGGCGTTGTGGCCCAGGCGTACCCGGCTGATGCAATTGGCGAGCGCGCACAATCCGAAGGAAATCGCTCAGGCCGCGCGCAAGGGCGTTGACGCTATCCTGCTCTCCCCGGTCTTCGGCACGCGCTCGCACCCCGGCGGGGCATGTCTGGGCCCGGTGCGCTTTCGACATCTTGCCAGGCTTGCCCCGATGCCGGTGATTGCGCTTGGCGGGATGACGCCGGATACCGCTGCGCGCCTTGCCTGGCCGCGCTGGGCCGCGATAGACGGCCTGAGCCCGGGTCCGCTCGCCGCAGATCGCTTGACCGGAGCCGGGTGAGGATTCATGATGTGTTCTCGTTTCGGCAGCATGTTGCGCCGACTTAAGGGAGCCGTCCATGGCCAGCCGCGCTGTTACTTCTCGCCAGGGAAAGTCTCAAAAGTCCGAAGCGCAGTGGCGCGCAGGCTTGCGCCGTTCGATCCGCCGGGTGACGCATATGTTGGGCGCGGGGGTGTGCCTGTTGGCGCTGTTCTTCTTCGCGCTGGCCCTTGTCAGCTATACACACACCGACCTCAGCCTGACGACCAGCGCGAGCAGCGATCAGATCGGCAATTGGATGGGTGGCGCTGGAGCTTTCGTGGCTGACGCTGCCCTGCTGACCTTTGGTCTGCCCGCTGCCCTCGTCCTGCCGCTGCTGTATGTCTCGGCGCGAAAGCTCTGGCGCAATGTTGAACACGAGGACAATGGCGACGCCGCTCCCGAGCCCACGCGCTGGTGGGGGCCGCTGGCGATGGTGGTTGGCGCGACGCTGCTGCTCTCGATCGTGCTTGCCTTGACCCTGCCTGCGCCGGGCAGCGCTCTGCCTGCGCAATTGGGCGGTCTGTCAGGCCTTCTGGGTGCAAGCGCGATCGAAGCGATCGCCGGCCGTGTCGCAGGTGAAGCGGCAGGGTGGGTCATCCTTGGCACGGCTCTGGTATGTCTGGCGGGTGCAGTCGCGCTGCTCACGCGCGTCTTTGCGATCGATTGGCGAGCCCTTGTGACCTTGCCCGACTTTGCGCGGGCGGGATCGGGAGGCGGCGGCTGGCGTCTGCGTTGGCCGAGAATTGGTTTTGGCTTTGGATCGGGTTCTGAGCGCCTTGTGGGGCCGCCGCCCGCTCCTCGAGAGACCGCGCCTGAGCATGACGAGCCGCTGCCGCAAAGCGAGCCCCGGCGCGCGCCGGTCAATGAGGATACGCCGCGCCGTGCGCCCGAGATCACCGATCCAAGCGCCCCGCCCCGGCGCGCACGCCCTGCCAAATCGAACCAGCGCGACATGTTCGCAACCTTCGATCTGCCGAGCCTCGATCTCCTTGCCGAACCGCCCGAAGACGTGGGGCCGACGCTCGACAAGATGGCGCTTGAACGCAATGCGCGCCTGCTCGAAAACGTGCTCGACGATTTCAACGTCAAGGGCGAGATCACGGCGGTGCGCACCGGGCCAGTGGTTACCATGTACGAACTTGAACCTGCCCCCGGCATCAAGGCGAGCCGCGTTATCGGCCTTGCCGAGGACATCGCCCGCAACATGAGTGCGATCAGCGCGCGCGTTTCGACCATTCCGGGCAAGACCGTGATCGGGATCGAACTGCCGAACACGGATCGCCAGATGGTGATGCTCAAAGAGCTCGCCGCTAGCGCCGACTTTGCGGAACATCGCGGCAATCTGCCAATCATTCTGGGCAAGGATATTGCGGGCGAGCCGATCATCGCAGATCTTGCAGCCATGCCGCACCTTCTGGTCGCCGGAACCACCGGGTCGGGCAAATCGGTGGGGCTGAACTGCATTTTGCTGAGCCTGCTCTACACCTTCACTCCGTCCGAGTGCCGCCTGATCCTGATCGATCCCAAAGTGCTCGAGCTCAAATCCTATGACGATATCCCGCACCTCCTCTCGCCGGTTGTGACCGAGCCGCATAAGAGCGTGCGCGCGCTCAAATGGGCGGTTGAGGAGATGGAAAAGCGCTATCGGATGATGTCCAGCGTCAATTCGCGCAACATCAACTCGTTCAACGAGAAGGTCCGCGCAGCCGCCGCCAAGGGCAAGCCGCTGGGCCGCCGGGTGCAGACCGGGTTCGATCCCGAAACGGGCGAGCAGCTCTATGAGGAACAGCAACTCGACTATGAGCCA
>JBCBKF010000080.1:0-9526 GCA_038522255.1 Pseudomonadota bacterium | reverse complement strand
GGCGCGTTATGATATACCATAGTAAAACTCCTTTCCTTTCAGAGATTTACACTAGTCTACATTCCGGCGGGTACTCAGTTTTCGATTGAACACGAGCAGGAAGGCCCAATGCACGAGCTTGAGTTTCAATTTCGCTGGCGCACGGATGAAGACTAGTGTAAATCTCTGAAAGGAAAGGAGTTTTACTATGGTATATCATAACGCGCCGAGCGAATGCGAATGCGGCTGCACCAGTTGTGTATCGGGAAGCGGCTGTTGCGATTGCGGCTGCACGTCCTGCTCCTGACTTGGTGAGATCGGTTGCGCGAGCCGTCGGCGCTCCCGCAACCGCCAAACACGGTATGCTGTCCTAACGCAGCGGCGCTTGAAAGCGGGGCTCAGTGTGGGAGCCATTCAACCCAGGCGCCGTGAGGATGGGCATGCGCAAGCTTGACCGGTCTCCCATCGCCGTTCTTCCCGTTCCAATGGCGCACCGTGAGTTCGTGCCGAAAGGTCTCCGGATCGGTCTCCAGACTTATCCAGGCGACCGGTCGTTCGGGGCTCGCCTTGGCTCCTGCCTGTTCCATCAGGGCGGTAATGCGGTCCTGGGTTGGCGCTGGCATATACTGCCACATGATCGAATGAAACAGCGCGCGAGTTGTCCCCTTTAGCTGGTCGCGATCAAGCATCTCGGCGACGAAATCCGCCGCATCGCGTTTGACCAGATCCGGCGCGCGCTCACTGGCAAGGGCAATAGCGGCATCAATGCGTTCCATGCGCGCGCGCGCATCCGGCCAGACATAGGCTTTGAGACGCATCGCAGCATCGGGATCAGACAGATCAATCGGCGCAACATCGCAGCCCTTTACCGATGCGATCGCAAACCCGCAGGGCGCAGGAGGCGGCGCGCCATTTCCGCGCCATTGGGGCTCAATTCGCATCGGCGCTTCGGTTGGTCCCACCTCGGTCCTGCCCAGCCCGTATCGATAGCGATCCATCATGGTGTTGACCCCGGCGCTTGCACCGATCTCAAACAGTTCGAAGCGCGGCGTAACACGCTGAGCCAGCCACAAAAGCCCCGCCATGATACTGGCTGAACGGCCTGCTTCGTTGGTTTGCGGTGGACCATCAAGCCACGGCACCAGCGCTGCATCGTGCGCCGCGACACATTGAAGCACCAGCGCATCAACCGCGCCCTGATCGATTATTTCGCCTGCATACACTGGGGCAAGCCGACCATCCGCGCCGCAAAGCTGTAGAAAATGGAGCCCCCCGGCAATCCGCAGGGGCATCGCGTCTTTCAACGTAAGGCCAGGCCAATTGCGCATCTTGTGGCCTACCCTCGTTTTGCTCTCGCGCACTTTGGCCAGGGCGCGAAGTATCCTTGCCGTGCGGGGCGCGCCCGCTTCTTCGGCGTGATCAGCCTGCCACTTTATTGCCGCATCGAATTGCTCGATCGCCATAATGGAGCCTTGCGACATTGATCCCACTCCCCTTACCGAACCTCGCACCGCGCGAATATTGCTCTTTGGGGTGCCACACTCTAAAGGCGCTGACGCGATGACCTCCACCAACTCCGACACATCCATGGCGCCGCTTACCTTTGCTGTGCCGAAAGGGCGCATCCTTGATGAGGCGCTTCCTGTGATGGCCCGCGCCGATGTAGTGCCCGAGGACGCCTTTTTCGACAAGGCCAACCGCTCGCTCTCATTTGCGACGACCCGGGCTGATATGCGCATCATTCGCGTGCGCGCTTTTGATGTGGCGACCTTCGTGGCGCATGGCGCGGCCCATCTCGGCATAGTGGGGTCGGATGTGATCGAGGAATTTGATTACGACGATCTGTATGCGCCGATAGACTTGGATATCGGCCATTGCCGTTTGTCGGTCGCGCGCCTCGCTGGTGATGAAGCGGGTGAAACCCGCGCAAGCCATTTGCGCGTGGCCACCAAGTATCCGAACCTGACGCGGCGGCACTTTGAACGGCGCGGCGTGCAGGCCGAATGTGTCAAACTGAACGGCGCGATGGAACTGGCCCCCTCGCTCGGTCTGGCACGGCAGATTGTCGATCTTGTGTCGACTGGAAACACCTTGCGTCAAAACGGTCTGGTTGAGACTGATCGCCTGATCGACGTAACGGCCCGGCTGATCGTCAATCGCGCTGCTCTGAAGACTGATCCGCGCATTGCTGCATTGGTCGATGCATTTCGTCGGCACGCGCAGGAACGCCTGACCGCTGAGCGCGCTGGCGCCGGCGCCGCAAAGGACGCCGCCTGATGCAAACGCTATCGACACTTGATCCGGATTTCGAAAAGCGCTTCTCCCGGCTCGTCAATTCCCGGCGCGAAGCTGATACCAATGTCGCAGGCCAGGTGGCTTCGATCCTGTCCGATGTGAAAGGGGCCGGCGACAAGGCTCTGGTTGAGCTGACGCAGCGATTTGACGGCTATTCGCTGATCGATGACGCGGACTGGATGGTAACCAAGGAGCGGATGGAGGAAGCGTACGGCCAGATCGAGCCGGAACTGCGCGACGCACTGGAACTGGCCGCTGCGCGGGTGCGCGCCTATCACGAAGCGCAGCTGCCCGAAAACCGCGATTACACCGACGAGGTGGGCGTGCGCCTTGGTGCAATCTGGCGCCCGGTGGATGCGGCGGGGCTGTACGTTCCCGGTGGCCGCGCAGCCTATCCCTCCTCGCTTCTTATGAACGCCATCCCGGCGCGTGTCGCAGGCGTGGAACGCGTGGTGGTGGTGACCCCTACTCCCAAAGGCAATTCGAACCCGCTCGTCCTCGCCGCCGCGCATGTTGCCGGGATCGACGAGATGTGGCGCGTGGGCGGGGCGCAGGCCGTGGGGGCGCTTGCCTATGGCACAGAGCGGATCAAGCCGGTTGATGTCGTAACCGGGCCCGGCAACGCCTATGTCGCGGAAGCCAAACGCCAGCTTTACGGTGTTGTGGGGATCGACATGGTGGCTGGTCCTTCGGAGATCCTGGTGATCGCCGACGGGGAGAACGATCCCGACTGGACTGCAGCCGATCTTCTGAGCCAGGCCGAGCATGACCCGTCTTCGCAGAGCATCCTGATTACCGACGACAATGCCTATGCCCGCCAGGTGCAGGACAGCATCGATGTGCTGCTGGCGACACTTGATACAGGCAAGCGCGCGCGCGAATCCTGGGACAATCATGGCGCAATGATCATCGTCAATGATCTTCCGGCGGAGGCTCCTGCCCTTGCCAATCGTCTGGCGGCCGAGCACGTTGAACTGGCAATTGAGGACAGCCTGGCTGAGCAATTGCTGCAGCAGATCCGCCACGCCGGCAGCGTGTTTATTGGTCGCATGACACCCGAAGCGGTGGGCGATTATGTCGCTGGGCCCAACCACGTGTTGCCAACCGGCCGCCGAGCGCGCTTTTCGAGCGGTTTGTCCGTGCTCGACTTCATGAAACGGACCAGCTTCCTGCAGCTCGATCAGGCTTCTTTGAACGCCATCGGGCCCGCAGCGGCCGCGCTGGCGCACGCCGAGGGTCTGCCCGCGCACGCCAAATCGGTCGAGGTGAGGCTGAAATGAGCGCGCCCTCGAAAACCCCGCCGCGCTCTCAGGCCCGCTCGACAGCGCGTTTGGCCGCAGTCCAGGCGCTCTACCAGATGCAGATGGAAGGCACCGCACTTGCCAAGCTGCTCGATGAATTTCACCAGCACCGCCTTGGCCGCGAAATCGATGACGAAGACCATGGCGAGGCAACCTATGCCGAGGCTGAAGTGGAGTTCTTCGATGACCTCGTGCGCGGGGTCGATGCGCGCCGCGAGGAGATTGACGCCAGGCTGACCGAACGCCTGGCTGATGGCTGGACGCTGGCCCGATTGGACAAGACGATGACCCAGATCCTGCGGGCTGGCGCGTACGAGCTGCTCGCCCGCGCCGATGTCCCCCACGCAGCCGCCATCAGCGAATATGTCGATGTTGCCAAAGCCTTCTTCGATGATCGCGAATCCAAGTTCGTCAACGGCATTCTCGACGCCGTTGCAAAGGATGTGCGCAGCTGAAATCGCGGCATGCCCCCCCCATCTTCGGGGCATCTTCCGGACATCTTCACGGATTTCTCTCTCTTTTTTTCTGGCGCGGACCGCTTTAGGCTCGTCATCGGGATCATAGGGATAACTGAAAGACATGAACGAACTCGAATTTGTCGCAGGCCTGCGCGACCTGCCATTGCACCCCGCTGCACGCGATCTGAAAGACGATTGCGCGGTGTTCGAGTGCGGAGCTGATACCCTGATCCTGACGCACGACATGATGGCCGAGGGGACGCATTTTGCGCCCGAGGCGAGGATGGTCGACGTCGCCTGGAAGCTGGTGGCGATGAATCTGTCTGATCTTGCCTCCAAAGGTGCTGATCCAATTGGCGCGCTTGTTGGCGTGTCGCTGGGGCGTGACGATGAAGGGTTCTTGAGCGGGCTTCGCGACGCGCTGGTGATTTACAATCTTCCGTTGCTCGGCGGGGATACAATCGCGACCACCGGGCCCAGCACTTTCGGGATGACGGCAGTGGGCCGCGCCTCGCATTTGCCCGTGCCCTCGCGCCGCGGGGCCAAGGTGGGCGATGCGCTTTACGTAACCGGCATTGTCGGGTGCGCGATGCTCGGGTTTGAGGGACGCACGCAGCATCTGGATGCATTCCACCGACCGCAGCCGCGCCTTGCAGAAGGACGCGCCCTTGCCCCGGTGGTCAGCGCGATGATGGACGTATCCGACGGCCTCTTGCTCGATGCGTGGCGAATGGCCCATGCAGGCGGGGTGTCCTACCGGCTCAATCCGGAACTCATTCCCGTGGCCGATAGCGCGCGCGTCGATGATTGCCTGCGCTGGGGCGATGATTACGAATTGCTGTTCACCGCAAAGCCAACGCTCGAACTGCCGGTTCCCGCGACGCGAATCGGCACGGTTGAAGAGGCGAGCGAGGCCCCGCTTTATCTGGGTGGGACCGCACTCATGGACCCGCAATCGCTGGGATACCACCACGGGTAAATGCGCGCGGGGGAAAGCCTGGGGCCAAACCCGATTGTCTATTGCCAGCCTTTGCCAAGCTCGTAAGTTGCTCAGTCAAGCGCTCCGAAGGGATCGGGCTGAAGAAAATGCAAAGCGCGTCGCTTTGGGGGCAATCAAAAAACAAAAAACATGTGAGAGAGGGGATCAATTCGTGAATCTTATTCTGATTTCGATCGGACTGGGACTGCTGGCCATCGTGTATGGCATCATCACCAGCCGACAGGTTCTGGGCGCTGACCCGGGCAATGCCAAGATGCAGGAAATCGCCGGCGCCATTCAGGAAGGCGCGCAGGCTTACCTTAACCGCCAATACACGACGATCGGCATGGTCGGCGTGGTCGCCGCGATCATCGTTGGCGTGGCTCTGGACTTGATCCCAGCCATCGGCTTCGTGATCGGCGCGGTGCTTTCAGGCGTTGCCGGCTATATCGGCATGAACATCTCGGTGCGCGCGAATGTGCGCACCGCGGCGGCGGCTGAAAAGGGGCTCCAGGAAGGCCTCACCATCGCGTTTCGGGCGGGCGCTATCACCGGCATGCTGGTGGCGGGCCTTGCGCTGCTAGCAATAGCGGTGTTCTTCTATGTCCTTATCGGACCCTTGGAGCTTGCCCCGAATAGCCGCATCGTGATCGACGGCCTGATCGGCCTGGCCTTTGGCGCCTCGCTCATCTCGATCTTCGCGCGCCTTGGCGGCGGCATCTTCACCAAGGCAGCGGACGTTGGCGCTGACCTTGTGGGTAAGGTCGAGGCGTCAATCCCGGAGGACGATCCGCGCAACCCGGCCACCATCGCGGACAATGTTGGCGACAATGTCGGCGATTGCGCTGGCATGGCCGCTGACCTGTTCGAGACGTATGTCGTCACCGTTGGCGCGACCATGGTTTTGACCGCGCTGCTCTTTGCCGAAGTCCTTGGCGATTTGCTCCTCCCCATGATGGCGCTTCCGCTGCTGATCGGCGGCGCGTGCATCGTCACCTCGATCATCGGGACTTACTTTGTGCGCCTGGGCAATAGCACCAACGTGATGGGCGCAATGTACAAGGGCTTCATCGTCACCGCCGTACTGGCCGTTCCGCTGATCTACGTGGTCACCCAGTACGCGCTGGGCGACATGAACGCGGATCTGGGCGCTGGCCCGGGCGGCGTTGCATTCAGCGGGATGGATCTGTTCTATTGTTCGCTGATTGGCCTCGTGCTGACCGGCATCATCATCTGGATCACCGAGTACTACACCGGCACCAACTTCCGCCCGGTGCGCTCGATCGCCAAGGCTTCGGAAACGGGCCACGGCACCAATGTGATCCAGGGCCTCGCGATCAGCCTTGAATCAACTGCACTGCCGACGCTTGTCATCATCGCGGCGATTATCGGTGCTTATCAGCTCGCTGGTCTCATCGGTCTTGCCTATGGCGCGACTGCTATGCTGGCTCTGGCAGGCATGGTCGTGGCGCTCGACGCATATGGCCCGGTGACCGACAATGCGGGCGGCATCGCCGAGATGGCGGGGCTGGATGACAGCGTACGCGAGAAGACCGACCTGCTCGATGCGGTGGGCAACACGACCAAAGCTGTGACCAAGGGCTACGCCATCGGTTCAGCGGGCCTCGCAGCGCTCGTGCTGTTCGCAGCCTACACGGCGGACCTGCGGGAATACTTCCCCGATGCGAGCGTCGATTTCAGCCTTGAGAACCCGTATGTCATCGTCGGCCTGTTGCTCGGCGCGCTCTTGCCCTATCTCTTCGGAGCGATGGGCATGACTGCGGTGGGCCGCGCAGCGGGGGACGTGGTTCTAGATGTGCGCATGCAATTCAAAGAGCGTCCGGGCATCATGGATTACTCCGAAAAGCCCGACTACGCGCGCACGGTGGACCTTGTGACCAAGGCCGCGATCAAAGAGATGATCGTGCCCTCGCTGCTGCCAGTGCTCGCTCCGATCGTGACCTATTTCGTGATCTACCTGATCGCGGGCCAGGAGAATGCCTTCGCTGCGCTTGGTGCGCTGCTTCTGGGTGTTATCGTGGGCGGCCTGTTCGTCGCGCTATCCATGACCGCCGGTGGCGGCGCATGGGATAATGCGAAGAAATACATCGAAGACGGCAATCACGGCGGCAAGGGCTCCGAAGCTCACAAGGCCGCGGTCACGGGTGACACGGTGGGTGATCCTTACAAGGACACTGCTGGCCCGGCTGTGAACCCGATGATCAAGATCACCAACATCGTGGCGCTGCTGCTCCTGGCGGCGCTGGCGGGCGGCGCGCACTAACGGTCCTGCCAATCAGGTGAATTGCACCCCGCCGGGCCTAGCGTCTGGCGGGGTTTTTCATTGGCGTACACGCTATGCCTAATTCTTAAGCTCTCGCCTGTATGTCATATCGGCAGAAACCGCGCCCGGCGCGCGCCGAGAAAGGCAAAGGCGAGCATGAACGCCCCCTTCCCGCATGGGATCACGGCAAAAACGCTGAGCGAGACCCGGACGCTCGATACCCTTGCGCGCGCCGATCGCCCGGAACGCGGCTTTCTGCGCGCGGCGTGGTTTCTGAGCGGTCCGGCACCTGCCACGCGCATCGTCATCGCGCACGGCGCGTCTGGCCAGCAGCTCGCCGGTTTTGCGCTGCGCCCACGCGAGATCGGACCGTCTGCGCTGGGCTTGCGGATCAACGAGATCGCTGGCCCCTACTGGCCGATGCGCGGCGTGCCCGTAGATCGCGCCGCAAGCCCCAGTGCTTTGGCCGAGGCTCTCAGTAACAAGGATGTGCAGCGCGAACTCGGTCAGGTCGTGCGCCTTGGCCCCGCGCTTGAGGACGATCCCTCACTGCGATTGCTGCGCGAGGCGGCCGGCCTTGCCGGGTGGCGCGTGCTTTCGAAGTCAATCAGCCGCTTGTACGCACTCGATCTCGCCGCGCTCACCGCAAGCAGGACCTGGCCCTCGACCAAAGGCCAGCAAAAGGATCGCTGGCGCGTGCGCCAATTAGAGAAGACCGGCCCCGTGCACTTCATCGACTTCACCGGAAGCGACTGGAGCCTTGCGACGCGCGACAAGATCGCCGCTATCGAAGCGCACAGCTGGGTCGGCCAACTTGAGGAAGGTGCGGACACCAAGTTCAAAGATCCGAACCTGCGCACGACGTGGGAGGCAATCGCGCGCGATCCGGAGCTTGGCGTGATGATCCGCGGTAGCGTGCTGATGGTTGGCGAGACCCCGGCGGCTTTTACCTTCGGGCTCGATTGCGGCACCACGCGCTATTGCATCGCCAACAATTTCGACCAGCGCTTTGCCAAGCATTCGCCGGGCCGCATCCTGCTCTACAGAGACTTCACCAGCGCGGCGGAGCGGGGTATTGAGTGGCTCGACTGGGGTCTGGGCGACGCTGGCTACAAACAGCCCATGGGGGCAGAGCCAGCAGGCACCTTTGTGGACCTGCTGCTGGTCCGCAACGCCGCGCTGGCAAGGGCGCTGCGCCCTCTGTGGGAACGCACCAGAGACGTATGACGCGGCGCTTGACGCGGCCTGCGCGCGCTCGCATGGCGCAAAGCCATGAGTGAGCTTCCTCTTCCAGAGCGCCTTGTCGCGGGCCTCATTCGCCTTTTGACAGTCGAAAGACGCGCGTGCGATGTCTGCCTTGGATCGCCCCAAAAGGGCGGGCTTGGCCGCGTGTTCGGCGGCCAGGTCCTCGCGCAGGCGCTGCAAGCGGCTCAGGCCAGCGTTGCTGAGGGCAAGGCGGCTCACTCGCTTCATGCCTACTTCCTGCGCAGCGGCACAGAGGGCAAGCCGATCGAGTACCGGATCGAGCGCGACTTTGACGGCACCAGCTTCTCCAATCGCCGGGTGGTTGCCGCACAAGAAGGCGAAGATGGCCACCTCCAGCCGATCCTCAATCTCACCGCCAGCTTCCAAATCCCCGAAGCCGGGCTGACGCATTGCGAGGCGCCGATGCCCGATGTCGCGCCTCCCGAAGAGCTGAAGGCTGACACCGAAATCCGCAAGGAGGTGGTCGATCAGATCGGCGAAATGCTTACCGAGAATCAGCGCAAGCTGATGTTGCGCCCCCGACCCATCGAGATGCGCACCGTGGATCGGCTGCACTGGATGAACAGCGACCCGCAACCGCCGCACGCGCACACCTGGATGCGCACCGCCGCGCCGATTAAAGGCGAGGCGGACACCCCCGCTTTGCACCGCGCGCTCATCACATATGCCAGCGACTTCACCCTGTTAGGCACTGCAGCTTTGCCCCATGGCCTTTCATGGATGCGCGGCGAGCTGATTGGGGCAAGCCTGGATCACGCACTATGGTTCCATTGCGATGCGCGGGCCGATGAGTGGTTGCTGTATGTCACTGACAGCCCGTGGTCTGGTGCCGGACGCGGTTACAACCGAGGGCGCATCTTTACCCGCGATGGCCGATTGGTCGCCAGCGTCGCGCAAGAGGGCGTGCTGCGCAAACGCCGACGAAAACCCAAGGCGGAAGACTGACATCGCCGGATCGAGCGGG